>JAGQSP010000296.1 GCA_020439485.1 Acidimicrobiales bacterium
CCAGGCCCTGCATGAGCGCCGAGGCTCCGAGGCGGTTTGCGCCGTGGTCGGAGAAGTTCGCCTCGCCGATCGAGTAACAACCTGGGATGGTGGTCATGAGGTTGTAGTCCACCCACAGGCCACCCATCGTGTAGTGGGTTGCCGGGTAGATCCTCATCGGGACCTTGTACGGATCCTCGCCGGTGATGTTCTCGTACATGTCGAACAAGTTGCCGTACTTGGCCTTGATCGTTTCGACACCGTCGCGGGCGATGGCGTGGCTGAAGTCGAGGTAGACACCGTTCTTCAGCGCCCCCACGCCGCGACCCTCGTCGACGACGGTCTTGGCGTTGCGCGATGCGACGTCGCGGGGCACCAGGTTTCCGAACGCCGGGTACTTCTCTTCGAGGTAGTAGTAACGCTCGGACTCTGGGATCTGACCCGCAGCCCGGTTGTCGTCCATGCCCCGGGGCACCCAGATGCGGCCGTCGTTGCGCAGCGACTCCGACATCAGCGTGAGCTTGGACTGGAACTCGTCGCTCGACGGAATGCAGGTTGGGTGGATCTGGGTGTAGCACGGGTTGGCGAAGAAGGCGCCCTTGCGGTGTGCGCGCCATGCGGCCGTGGCGTTGCAGGCCATGGCGTTGGTCGACAGGTAGAAGACGTTGCCGTAGCCGCCGGTCGCCAGAACGACCGCGTGAGCCGAGTGAGACGCGATCTCGCCGGTGATGAGGTCGCGGGTGACGATGCCACATGCCTCGCCGTCCTTGACCACCAGGTCGAGCATCTCGGTGCGGGTGTGCAGCTCGACCGTGCCCTCGGCGATCTGGCGAGCCAGAGCCTGGTAGGCACCGATCAGCAGCTGCTGGCCGGTCTGGCCTCGGGCGTAGAACGTACGGCTCACCTGGGCGCCGCCGAACGAGCGATTGTCGAGCAAGCCGCCGTACTCGCGGGCGAACGGAACACCCTGGGCCGCGCACTGGTCGATGATGTCGACCGATACCTCGGCAAGGCGGTGGACGTTGGCCTCTCGGCTGCGATAGTCGCCACCCTTGACGGTGTCGTAGAACAAGCGGAAGACCGAGTCGCCGTCGTTTGTGTAGTTCTTGGCGGCGTTGATGCCGCCCTGAGCTGCGATCGAGTGAGCCCGGCGGGGCGAGTCGTGGTAGGTGAAGACCTTCACCCGATAGCCCAGCTCGCTGAGGCTGGCCGCTGCCGAGGCACCGGCCAGGCCGGTGCCCACGACGATGATCTCGAACTTGCGCTTGTTGTTGGGGTTGACGAGCTTGACCGAGAACTTGTGGTTGCTCCACTTGTCGCCAATGGGGCCTGCGGGGACCTTCGAATCGAGGATGCTCACGATGCGACCTCCTGGCTGATGACGAGCGCGGCCGGTGCGCTCTCGTGGGTTGCGTTTTCGGAATCGAGGACTCCGGCCTGAACCATGATCGGGAAGCTGAGATTGCCGACCAGAATCAGGGCCGCGAGGCCAGCTGACATCGGCTTGCGAACAGCGTTGATGCGGGGGTTGTTGATGCCGATGCTCTGCAGTGCCGACCAGGTGCCGTGGAAGATGTGGACCGCCAAGGCGACGTTGGCGACGATGTAGATGATCGCCACAGGCAGGCTCGAGAGGCTCTCGGAGAGGTTGTGGTACGGGTTGCCGCGGATGAAGTCGTCGCCGAGCCACCAGCCCCAGGTCAGATCGGCCAGGTGGTAGAAGACGTAGAGGATGATGATCGGGCCGGTCCAGCGCATCGTGCGAGATGCGAAGTTGGCAGCGATGAAGTCTTGGCTGCCCTCGTACTTCTTGGCCCCGTCGATCGAGACCTTGGGGCTGGCCTTGCGGCTCATGCGCTGCAGCGACAGGGCCGCGTGGATATGGAGTGC
>JAGQSP010000297.1:0-6187 GCA_020439485.1 Acidimicrobiales bacterium
ATCCGGCGGTCACCAGGTTGCCGTCTTCGTCGTACTGGATGGCTTCGAACAGCACCTGGGCAACACCTTGAGCGATCCCGCCGTGAACCTGACCGTCGACCAGCATGGGGTTCAGAACCGTGCCGGCGTCGTCGACGGCGACGAGCTGCAGCACCTGCACGCCGCCGGTATCGCGATCGACCTCGACCACAGCCACGTGGCAGCCGCTGGGGAAGGTCGGCATCTCCGCGGCGAAGTCGTGTTCCTCGATCAACGAGTCGGCCAGCGAACCGGCAACATCGTCCCACGACACCGAAACCGCTGGTGTTCCGACGACGTGGAACCGACCCGAATCGGTGTCGAGGGCCACATCGGCCGGCGCGGCCTCCAACAGGCTGGCCGCTTTCTCCTTGGCTGCGTCGACCAACTGAGCCGATGCCGCAGCCAGAGCCGAACCGCCCACCTGGACCGACCTCGACCCCACCGTCAGGGCGCCGCGGGGCACCAGGTCGGTGTCGCCCCGAACCACCTCGATGCGCTCGATGTCGATTCCGGTGCGGTCGGCGACGATCATTGCCCAGGTCGTGTCGTGTCCCTGCCCGAACGGCGTTGCACCGCTGCGGGCCACGACCGATCCGTCGGGGCGCAGCTCGACCGAGCCGTACTCGGACCCGGGCGCACCAGCCGTGATCTCGACGTACATGCCGATTCCGATGCCCAGCAACCGCGGGTCGGCCGACACCCGTCGCGCCGCCTGGCGCACCACCACAGCCTCATAGTCGACGGCTTCCAGCGCCAGCCGCAAGGCCTCGGGATAGTCGCCCACGTCGTAGGTCGTTCCAATGCCGGTTTGGTACGGCTCGGTGAACCTGGGAACCATGTTCTTGCGTCGTACCTCGGCAGGGTCGACGCCAATCTCGTCTGCGAAGCGGTCGATCATGCGCTCGATGGCCACGGCCGCCTCGGGGCGGCCCGCGCCGCGGTAGGCCGTGACGCTGGGCATCGAGGTGAGAACGTTGGTCGCGTTGAATCCGACGTTGCGAATCTCGTAGGTGCCCGTCAACATGCGCTGGGTCATGCCCGCGAGCACGGCGCCTATCAGCGGGTAAGCGCCGATGTCTTGCACCACATCGAGCTGGTAGGCGGTGATCAACCCGTCCCGGGTGCCACCGATGGTCGCGTACTGGATCTGGCCACGGCCCTGGGGCATCGCCTGCACGTTCTCGGTGCGCGACTCGGTCCAGGCAACCGGCCGCCCGACCTGCTTGGAGTACCAGCCCAGAACCGCTTCTTCTGGATAAGTCCGCGACTTGGCGCCGAACCCGCCGCCAACGTCGGGAACGATCACGTGAACCTGGGCAGGGTCTAGCCCGTAGATGCCCGCCAACAAGGCTTTGGTCGGGTGAGCGCCCTGACAGGCCGAATGGTGAACCAGGCGGCCGTCGTCTGTCCACGTGGCCATACCCGAGCGGGGCTCTATGGGGGCGCCGGTCAGGCGTTGGTTGACTATGCGCTCGCTGACGACCACTTCGCAGTCGGCGAAGTCGGCCTGGGTCTGAGACGACATCGTGTTGAAGACATTCGATCCGTGCTCGGGATGCAACAAGACGTCGCTGTCGATGGCGGCCTCGGGGTCGACCAGGGCGTCGAGGAAGTCGTACTCGACGAAGACCAACTCGGCGGCGTCGACCGCCTGTGCGACCGTCTCGGCTACAACGGCCACGACGGGCTCGCCAACGTGACGAACCCGGTCGACGGCCAGAAACGGCTTGACCAGAGTGTCGGGGAACATCGGAAGGGTCTTGGGCGCGTCGCCCAGCGCCGAGCGCACCTCGGCACCCGTGAACACGCCCAGCACACCGGGTGCCTTGCGCGCCTCTTCGACGTCAAGTTCGACGATGGTGCCGTGCGCGACCGTCGACCGTACGTACACGAGATGGGCGGCCCCCTCGGGCACCAGGTTGGCCACATATGTGCCGGCGCCGGTCAAGAACCTGGGGTCCTCTCGTCGGATGACGTTGTTGCCGAGGATGGAGCTCACAAACTCAAACCCTTGCCGTAGATGGAGTGTTCGGACCTACCTCAGTTGGCCGAGTCGTCGTAGACCCCGAAAGAGATCTGCCCCAGTGGACCGAAGTCGGCCAGTATCGCGTCGCCCACCGAGATGGGCACCGCCTTGATGAACGAACCCGACAGGATCGAATGGCCCGCCTCCATCGATACGCCGAACTCGTCGAGCTTGCGGGCCAGCCAAGCCACCGAATTGACCGGATTTCCCATGACCGCCGACGCCACACCCGACTGCTCGAGTTCGCCGTTGATGTAGAGCGAACCCGACACTGCACGAGGGTCGACATCGAGAAGCGAGACCGGGTTGCCACCCACCATGATGAACCCGCACGAAGCGGCATCGGAGATCGAGTCGACCACACCGGGCAGCCCGCGCTCGCCGTAGCGGCTGTCGACCACCTCGATCGCGGGCAGGATGAAATCGGTGGCCCTGATGACGTCGACCGCATTGACAGAAGGCCCGCCCAGGTCGTCTTTCAGCACGAACACAAGCTCGATCTCGACCGCGGCCCGGTTCAGGATGCTGGCCGGAACCCTGGTGCCCTCATCGAGGAACCAGTTGTCGAAGATCGTCCCGTAGTCGGGTTCGCTGGCGCCGGTGAACGACCGCATCGCCTTGGACGTGAGGCCGACCTTGTGGCCCTTTATCTGGCGTCCGGAGGCCACCTTCAGGTCGGTGACGTATTGGCCGACCGCGTAGGCGTCTTCGATGTCGGCACCCTCGTAGGCCAGGGTCAGGGGCTTGCACCAGTTGCGGGTCAGTTCGGCGTCGAAGAGGGCTTGAGCCGCCTCTCGCCGCTGTTCGTCGCTAAGGGCCATGTGAGATTCCTCGCATCGACGGGTGTGGACCGGCCAACAGTATTCCACCGCCACAATCGCCCGGGCCTATTGAGTCTGAGACCTCCGGGCGCGGTAGAACGGATGGCCGAGCGCAACAGGGGGCAACAGTGCTGACGGGACAGCAATACAAAGACTCACTGGACGACGGTCGCCACACCTATTTCGAGGGCGAACGCATTCACGACCTCGCCGGTCATCCCCTGTTGGGGCAGACCGTCGAGTTCACCGCCAAGGGTTACGACCTGCACTACGACCCGGCACCCGATGCCACCAGCCCGCTGCTGGGTGTGCCGAGGTCGGCCGACGATCTGCGTGCGCTCATTCCGATGCTGCACGAAGCCGGCATGATGGCCCACGTCACCTCGACCTCGATACAGACCCTGAAGACCGCGGCCGGTCGCATGGACGGGGTCAAACCCGACTACATCGAGCGGATGGAGGCCTACATCGACGACGCCCAGCGCCGCGATGTTCGAATCACCCAGTGCATAACCGACGCCAAGGGCAACCGCAGCCTGCCTCCGGCCAAGCAGACCGACCCCGACGCATACGTACACGTCGTCGACCGCCAGAGCGATGGCGTCGTCATCCGGGGCGCCAAACTGCACATCACCGGCGCTTCGTTCGGCCACGACCTGCTGACCATCCCCACCAAGGCGATGAAGGCCGGCGAAGAGGACTATTCGATCGGTTGCATCGTGCCGGTGAACGCACCGGGTGTGAAGATCATCAACACCACCTACGCTCCGCGCCACGAGGACGCCAGGTCTTTCCCGGTGTCGTCCAGGTACCACTACCCAGAGGGGTTCGTGATCTTCGACGACGTTTTCGTGCCCACCGAGCGTGTGTTCCTCGACGGCGAAACCGCCTACGCCGCCATCTTCGCCCACTCGCTGGGTTTGTGGGAGCGCCTCGGTGGCCTATCGGCGTTCGTCGAGGAGGCAGACCAGCTGGTCGGGTTGGCGCAGCTGGTTGCAGAGGCGAACGGCACAGCGGGCATCAGCCACATCAAGGAGAAGATCTCCGAGATGATCATCCACGCCACCCTGATCCGATCGACCCTCGAAGCAGCGATCGCAAACTGCAACATCGGCCCCGACGGTGCCGCCTTTCCCAATGAGCTGTATGTCAACGCGGGCAAGTTCCATGCGGCGGCCAACTACAACCAGATGGTTCGCCATGTCCACGACATAGCGGGCGGTGCCGTGTTGACCGCACCCGCGCCCGCCGACTTCGAGAATGCCGAGGTGGGCGAGCTGGCAGCCAAGTACATGTCCACGGGCCCAGACATCAGTGGCGAATACCGGTCGCATCTGATGCACACGATCCGCGACCTCACCGCCGACGCCTACGGCGGCTGGAAGTTCGTCACCAACATCCAGGCCGGCGGGGGCCTCTACGCCCAGCGGATAGTGACCCGCAAGCACTACGACATGGATGCCGCCAAGGCCAAGGCGCTCGCAATCGCGGGCCTGGGTGACGGGGCCGGTCACTGATGCAATCCACCTCACACATAGACGAGGCCCGCCGCTGGATCGCCCACAACTGGGACCCAGAGATGCCTTTGGGCCAGTGGTGGAGGCTGCTGGCCGACTCGGGCTGGGGCTTCCCCCACTACCCCACCGAGTGGTTCGGGCGGGGCCTGTCGCCCGAGATCTCCGCCCAGGTCGAACAGGCACTGCACGAGGCCGGCGCCTATGGGCCTCCCCATGGCATAGCCACGATGATGGTCGCCCCGATGCTGCTCGAGCTGGGCACCGAAGAGCAGCGCCGGCGCTGGTTGCCCGGCATCGTCGACGGAACCGACATCTGGTGCCAGCTGTTCTCCGAGCCCGGAGCGGGCTCGGACCTGGCCGGGCTACGCACCCGTGCAGTTCGTGATGGCGATCAGTGGATCGTCAACGGCCAGAAGGTGTGGACATCGGGCGGTCACTATGCAAAGCGCGCGATTCTGGTGGCTCGTACCGACGCCGACGTGCCCAAGCACCGCGGCCTCAGCTTCTTCGTCATCGAGATGGATCAGCCAGGCGTCGAGGTTCGGCCCCTGGTGCAGATGACCGGCGATGCCGAGTTCAACGAGGTGTTCCTCACCGATGCCGTGGTGCAGGCCGACAGCCTCATCGGCGAGGTTAATCACGGCTGGGGCGTCACCCTGCGGCTGCTGTCCTACGAGCGCAGCTCGCTCGACCCCGAGGCCGAATCGGGTATCCAGGGCGACCTCGACCTGACGGTGCCTGCGGGCCTTTATGCCAGCGGCCAGGTCGATGACGGAACCGGGGGCTGGATGCCCAGGGGATCGGAGGCCTGGGCCCTGCTGGTCGAGTTGATTGGCGACGCCCGGCGCAACGACGATGCCGTGATCCGCCAGGAGGCCGCCCGCATCTACTCGTGGTTCCAGATTGCGCGCTACACAGCTCTGCGTTCGGCGGCCGCAGCCGCGGCGGGTCGTCTGCCGGGGCCCGAGGTATCGCTGGGCAAGCTGGCCAGCGTGCGCCTGTTGCGCGCCTGGCGCGAGCTGGCCTTGACGGTGTTGGGGCCCGCAGGCCAGCTGGCGGGCCCCGATGCCCCGCGCGGTGGCCTGGTGACCAACATCGCGCTATCGGTTCCCGGCCTGTCGATCGCCGGTGGCACCGACGAGATTCAGAGAAACATCGTCGGCGAACGGGTTCTGGGCCTGCCTGGCGAGCCGAGGGTCGACAAGGACCTCCCGTTCAGCGACTTCGCCCGCAGCTGAAGCCGTCCCCTTTTCCGAATCTGGGGTCGGATTCGAGCCGCCGGCGACCACTATCCGACCCCAGATTCGGCGGGGCGGACGCGACACCGACAGATTGGCGAAAGCGCGTGTTAGCGGCATCTCATGTCGACGAAACACTGACGCAACATGGGTCTAGTTCGGTGTCGGCATGGAAGTCGAGACGCTGGACTGGGAGCCCGACCGCGCCGCCGAACTCCTGAGCCGCGATCAGCCGACGCTGTTCATGGTCGGTTCCGGGGTCGAGGGCCCCTTGTGCTCCAACCCACTACACGACTGGGTCAGGGAGCCCGCCGCTGACGAAGACGTCGAACTGCGCCTCCAGACGCTCGCTCAGCGGCACGCGGCCCTCAACGGAAGCGCCCTGACCATCGAGCTGGGCGACGGCACGGTGCGTGTCGGCGACAAGGTCGAGGTGCTGCCTCCGCTGGAAGCCGACCTGCTGACCGCCCTGCTGGAACGCGAGTCCAAGGTGGTGTCGCGCCAGTCGCTTATGACGGCCGTTTGGCCGGCAGGCGATGGCGACCGCAACCGCCTGGATGCCGC
>JAGQSP010000297.1:6300-6544 GCA_020439485.1 Acidimicrobiales bacterium
CTCAGATTCGCATCAGATAGGAGCCTCGTTGTGTTAACGGCCTCGGAATCGTCCGGCCACGCGACGCTCCTACGGTGCGCCGCCATACCCAGAACAACCACCGGGAGAAACCAGAAATGAGACGAACGTCGGGCATCGCCCGCAAACTGTTGGGAGCAGGATTCCTACTTGGGCTCTTGATGCTCTTGTTGGCAGAGCCTGCCTCCGCCCAAGAGGACACCGCAGCCGCCGACGCCGTCCAGGC
>JAGQSP010000297.1:6681-9144 GCA_020439485.1 Acidimicrobiales bacterium
GTGATGTTCTTCATCATGGGCTACGCCATCGCCTTCGGCGGCGGAAACGACTGGTTCGGAACCGACCTGTTCTTCCTCGGGTCCAGCTCGGGGCTGTTCGAGTACGGCGGCAGCGGTGTGGGCAACCTCACCATCGCCACGTTCTTCTTCTTCCAGGTCGTGTTCGCCGCTACAGCCGTGACCATCGCATCGGGTGCCATGGCCGAGCGCACCAAGTTCGGGTCGTACCTGATCTTCGGCGCCTTCATGACCGGCATCATCTACCCCGTGGTGGTCCACTGGACCTGGGGCGGTGGCCTCATCGCCGGGATGTCGATCGGTGACGCCGTCTACTCGGACTTCGCAGGCTCGACGATCGTCCACCTCACCGGCGGCATCGCAGCCCTGATGGGCGCCATCATGCTGGGCCCACGCATCGGCAAGTACACCGCAGACGGCAAGCCACGCGTTCTGCCCGGCCACTCGACGCCGTTCGTCATCGTGGGTGTGATGATCCTGGTGTTCGGCTGGTTCGGCTTCAACCCCGGATCCGAGCTGGCCGCCGACGAATACGTTGCATTCGTAGCCGTCAACACCATCCTGGCTGCCGCTGGCGGCACCATCGCCGCCGCGGGCACGATCTGGCTCAAGGCCGGCAAGCCAGACGTCGGCATGGCCGGCAACGGCACCCTGGCCGGCCTGGTCGCCATCACCGCACCGTGTGGCACGGTCGAGCCGTGGGCCGCTCTCTTGATCGGCATCATCGGCGGCGTCATCGTGGTGTTCTCGGTTCTGATCATCGAGAACATGCGCATCGACGACCCGGTCGGCGCTGTGTCGGTGCACGGTGTGGTGGGCATCTGGGGCACCCTGTCGATCGGCCTGTTCGCCAAGTACGACGACGCCTTCCTGGGCCGCGAAGACGCCGGCCTGTTCTACGGAGGCGGCCTCGATCAGCTCATCATGCAGCTGCTGATGGTGATCATCGTGGTGGCATGGGTGGCAATCACGACCGGCATCGTGTTCTACGGCCTGAAGAAGACCGTCGGTCTCAGGGTCACCGAGGAGGAAGAGATCGAAGGTCTCGACGTCCTCGAGCACGGCTCGGCCGGCTACCACGCAGACGTGCTGTAGCCACGCTGCCAAGCGCTCGCCCGGGGCAACGGGAGAAGGCGCCGGTCACGACCTCTGGGTTCGTGGCCGGCGCCTGGCGCGTTCTGCCCCGGTGTGGGCCTCACGAAACCAGGGAGTTGTCCAGCCAGGTTCGCAGTGCGGTGATCGGAACCGCGCCGACCTGTCGTGACACCTCTTTACCGCCGTCCATCAACAAGATGGTCGGAATGCTCATGGCTTCGAGGCGTTGTGCGGTGCGGCGGGCGATGTCGACGTTGACCTTGACCACGCGAATCTGCCCGGCCCGCTCTTCGGCGAGCTGCTGCAGGGCCGGGGCCACCATACGGCACGGCCCGCACCACTCGGCCCACAGGTCGACCACCACGGGCACGGTCGACTTGGCGACCAGTTCGTCGAAGTCTGAGTCGTCAGCGTTGACCAACCACGGAAGATCGGCCTTGCAGCTGGCGCAACGCACCTTGCCTGCAGACACCACAGGCACTCGGTTCTTGGAATTGCAGTTGGGGCAACTGACTACAGGATTGGCCATGCCCGAATCGTACCAATAAGTACGGACATTTCAATCTGGCTCTAGCGGTGGGTGGCGGTGCCGTATAGCCCCCTGGCCACTATCGCCTTCATGATCTCTGGGGTTCCGTCGCCGATCTCGAGGCCGATCACGTCACGCATCCGCTGCCCGAAGGACATGTCGTTGCCGTAACCCGCCCATCCGTGCAGGCGCAGACATGCGTGGATGGCCTCGACCGACCACGCGGGTGCCATCCACTTGGCCATCGCAGCCTCGCTGGTATGTGGACGACCCATGTCGGCAAGCATGAGGGTTTGGTAGCCGACCAGCCTGGCGGCCTGGAGCTTCGAGTAGTGCTCGGCGACTTGCTGGGTGACCGCCTGACGCGACGACAGCGGCGCCCCGAACGTCTGGCGCTGCTTGGTGTACTCGACCGTTTCCTCGATGGTCTCCAGCGCCGTTCCTACGGCCGCAAGGCCGATGACCGCACGATTGAAGTCGAACGCCGTCATGGCCTGCACGAACCCAGAACCGGGTTCGCCGACCACGTGATCGTCTGGAACGAACACCCCATCGAACACCAGCGAACCCCGCGCGGTGAACTTGCCCCCGAAACCGTCGTAGACCTGGCGTGTGACGCCATCGGTGTCGAGCGGCACCCAGAACGCGGTGACGCCCCTGGGCCCGTCGCCCCCGCTTCGGGCCATCACCAAGGCCGCCGCCGCGTAGCCGGCGAAGGTGGCCGAGGCCTTCTCACCCGAGATCAGCCATCCGCCGTCGACCTTGTCGGCACGGGTCTTTATGGCCGCGGCATCCGAGCCGGCGTCGGGCTCGGTCAGGCC
>JAGQSP010000298.1 GCA_020439485.1 Acidimicrobiales bacterium
CGGCAGATCACGCAGGCTCACTACAGGCTCGTCGTCTCTTGCGCCGCCTTCGCCGACGGGCCGGTTTGGATCGCCGATGGCGAGCCGTCGGCCGCTCACTGGCTGGCTCCCCGGCTCGACGCCTGCCGTTCAACGGTGCGTGATTGGATTCGCGTCGGCCGCGCTCTGCGTGACCTTCGCGCGTCCGCGGCGTCATTCGAGAAGGGCGAAATCTCCTACAGCAAAGCCAGGGCCCTGGTCTCGCTGGCGACCCGAGAGAACGAGGCTGAACTCCTCGAGATCGCAAAGAGCACACCCGCCGCCGACATCGGGGCCGCTTTCGCCCGGTGGTCGATGCGGAACGAAGACCAGGGGATCATCGACAAGCGTCACCGACGGGCCCGTGCGCTTCGGGGCCGAATCGAACCTGACGGAAGCGGCGTGACCACCCTGCGACTCCCGCCGCTCGAACACCAGGTCGTCACACGGGCGATCGAGGCCCAGGCCATGCGCACGAAGTTGAAGCCCGAGGCCGACGGTAGCTGGCCATCGCTCGCCCAGCAGCGAGCCGACGCTTTGTGCGAGCTCATTACATCGAACGCCAGACACCGGTTCGAGGTTCTGATCCATGTCGATCAGAACGGCTGTAGGTTCCCCGATGGCACGCCGCTGACCGAATCGGCGGTCGCATCTGTGCTCGACCAGGCGTCGATCCGTCTCATCGTCCACGATCTCGACGGGAATCCCGTCAACGCCTCCGATGGTCGGCGCAGGCCGACCATCCGCCAGAAGCGCACTGTCACGTCCCGCCAGGCCGAATGCAGCCGATGCGGCCGGACCGATCTGACCGTTCTGCATCACACCGTCGAGCACCAACACAGCGGGCGCACGGTCACCCACGAGCTCGAACCCTTGTGTGCTCCGTGCCACCGTCTGCACCACAGCGCCATCTAGCGGGGCCGGTCTACCTCATCGTGGACGTCACCGAGCCCTGAGGTTGCTCTCAATCGAGCTCTGAGGACGCACCAGTTTGAGCTGATCTACAACCAGCCTCGCCGAGAGGCTGACCAGCAGTTGAGCAGCGACCTCGGCACGGTCCCCCTCATGGTTCGACGCCGTATCGGGTGCAGTACCCGGTCAGCATGGCTTCGGCCGCCTCTCGGAACCGTTGTTCACCGTCGCGTCGGCTGTAGGCGTCGGCCTGATCGGTGAGGACCGGTCGCGCCGCATCGGGTAGGTGATCGAGGAGTTCGAAGCGGACATGTGGGGGTCGGCTCAGATCGTTCGCGACCGAGCCCATGAGGACCAGGGTCGCGGCATCGCCGGTCGCTGCGATCGCGTCGCCTTGGAAGCCGGCCCGTTGCAACGCCTCGAAGGTCATCTCGGTGATCCGAGCCATGTTCGGGCTCAGTACTGGTCGCCGCAGGAAGACTTCGGCTGCGACGCGGTGGCCGAGGAGTGCGGCGCGGTACCGGCACCCGAATTCGATGAGATCCGCCATCCACGGCAGGTTGCTTCGCCCGAAGTCGGCGATCGCGTCACCGACGACTCGGTCCACGATCAGGGTCAGCAAGGTTTCCTTGTCGTCGACGTGGCGATACAACGCCATCGGCGTCACCCCGCACGCCGATGCCAGGGCACGCATCGTCAGGCTGGACTCCCCTCCGTCGGTCCCCGTGATCTCGATCGCTCTGTCCACGATCTCGTCGACGGTCAGGTCACGCTTTGGTCGGCTCGGCATCGATGGTCCTTCTTGACACGACGCATGTATACGGCGTAAACATTACCTTGTATACAATGTAGACTTCTAGTCGGGAGGCACGGTGCAGATCGAAGGCAGCAAGGTAGGGATCATCGGCGGAAGCATCGCTGGATGCGCTGCGGCAATCGCGTTGACGCGACTGGGCTGCGACGTCACCGTTTTGGAACGAAGCGAGGGTGCGTTGCAGGACCGGGGGATGGGAATCGTGATCCCGCCCCACCTGCTGGCGGAACTCGTTGAGCACGCCTACCTCAGCGCGGACTACGCCTGCGTCCATCAACTCGCCCGCCGCACATACGTGCACGACGGCTCGTATTACGGCGCCTTGAAGTGGGACTTTGCGTGGCAGGGTATGGCCAATAACTGGGGGAGCCTGTGGCGAGGGCTGCGCGCCAACCTCGACCCGGCGGTGGCCTACCGATCCGGTGCTCGCGTCCAAGACGTCGTGGAGGATGACGATCGTGTTGTTGTGGTCCTTGGTGACGGGGAGGCGCTTTCGTTCGACGTCGTGGTCGGCGCCGACGGCTACCGCTCGATGCTGCGTCGCCGACTTCACCCCCAGACCGAACCTGACTTCGCCGACTACGTTCTGTGGCGGGGTAGCTTCTCCGGCTCTCGTCTCGAGCACGACGACGGGTGGGAAGAGGTGGTGGACGACCACGCCGCGATCCTCGTGGGTTTCGACGGAGGCCATGGCGTCGCCTACGCAATCCCCGAACTCGATCCTGACACGGTCGACGAGCTCCGGATCAACTGGGCCATCTACACGCCGACGCCCGCCGGCCTCCGAGCCGAAGAACCCAGCTCCATCCCGCCGGGGGCCGTGACCGATGAATGGTTCGCCGAACTCGACGCTGTTCGTGCCGAGTGTTTCCCACCACGCCTGCGCGCCCTGTTCACCAGCCCCAGGGCTGAGACCACCATCCAGCCGATCTACGATTGCGTCGTCGACTCCTACGTCGGCGAGCGGGTCCTGCTGCTCGGCGACGCGGCGACCGTTGCCCGGCCCCACGCTGGCGTCGGAGCGACCAAGGCCCTCGAGGATGCCCGGCTCCTCGAGACCCTGGGAGCCGCATACGGGACCTGGGAGGGGCTGCTTGCCGCCTACGACCAGGACCGCACCCCCAACGGCAAGGAACTCGTCGAGATCTCACGACGCATGGGCCACGCGCTCGTCGACAACACGCCACCGTGGAGTCAGATGACTCCAGACGACTACGAGGCGTGGATGATTTCGCAAATCACCGGCGACACGTGGGAACTCGCAGGTACCGAAGCCTGATGGTTCACGAACAGACGGTTGCGCACCTGCGGTCGGCCCGGGGGCGTTGACCGTTCGAGCGGCCGACTGAACGCCCTCACCAAGTTCGGCAAACCGACTCTGACCTGGGATTTCGCCAGCGCCCCCGGCAGGATTCGAANNGAACCTGCGACGCACGGTTTAGGAATCACCCGAAAGGGCTCCGGCGTGGTCCGGTGTTGTCCGAAAACCCTTATGTTTCCTGGGTTTCCTGTCCGGCCGGTCCCAGCCGTTCCGGCCGAGTCCAGCCGAAATATGGGACAAAACATGGGACAGAGTTCCCTGTCTGTCGAAGCCGCCTATCCGCAGTCGTGTGAGCTCGGGTCGGACCACGCCGAAGAGGGGAAGCTGAGTTTCCGCCACAGGCGCGCGTGCTTGAGGTAGTAGCGCCAGGGTCTTGGAAGGGCAACGGCTATCCGTGCTCTGGGTCGGGCTGGTTCAGGGCCTGTTGGCAGGCTCGAATGGCCTCGTCGAGAGCGGCGCTGAAGTCGGCGTCGTCGCTCATGGGCTCCACGAGGCGTGTGAGCGTGGGGATCAATCGTGGGTCGGCGAGTTCTGCCGCGGTTCGGAGGTTGAGCATGGAGATGCTTGGCCTGTCGAGTTCGGTGGCTAGTGCGTTGAGAGCGGACTCGGCCCCACAGCGGACGAGCCCTGCGATCGCTTCGTCTCTGACGTTGTCGTATTCGTCGGCGAGGCCCGTCGTGAACGCTGCTCGGATTTCTGGCGTGTCGGCCTCGATTTGTGTTCCGAGGGCGAACATGGCCCACTCGCGGACCTCGCGGTTGGGGTCTTGTGTGAGGCCGATCAGCGCCTGGATAGCGTCGAGGTTCTCGTATCCCATGAGGCCGTGGACGACTCCGAAGCGGACGTCTCCGTGGGGGTGATCGACCATCGCTAGAAGATGCGGGATTGTCGATTCGTGGTGGCGCCTTCCAAGCGCGATGGCTACTGCTCGGACGACTTCGCCAGATTCGTCGTTGAGCATCGGAAGGAGCACTTCGACGCTCTCGTCGATGAACGTTCCTCCCTCCTCGTATCCGAGCTGGGCCAGGATGTTGGCGCCGACCTCTCGGACAGCATTGTTGGGGCTGCGGCAATACTGGGCGGCGATCGCGAACTCCTCGGCTCCGCCGCGTCGTTGGATCACCTGAAGTGATGGCATGTCCTCGGAGCTACGGATCTCGCGGACGCAGTCGGCGGCGATCTCCGAACTCGTCCTTTGATCGCTTAGGGGTTCCGTCGTCAACGGATCGGTCATGGTTTGAGGATGCCACGAAGACGAACCTGGGGGCTCGCCAACAAGCTGCGCTTGGCGTCGGCTCGCTAGCGGGAGGCGATCGAGTTCTTCACGGGCTTGGTTGGAGACCGCCGCGGCATGCCGGACTGGCGCCGATTCATCCATGCGGCGTCCTCGTCAGCGACGACGCCCGCCAAGCACCTTTGAGAAGCCGAGCTTAGCCACACGCCCGACGCTTTCTGGGGTTACCAGCACCAGTACCACTCGTCCACCAGGTGCTCGCACTCCGTGGGGTCGTAGGTGGCGAATGACCAGGCTTCGTCGGCGAACTCTGCATCCGACATCCTGTGTGTTGGGTCCAAGGCCAGGCCAGTGCCGCCGTCGAGGATTGGGCCAACGTGGAACACCCACATGGCAACGCCTTCGTTTGTCGCGTCCGCGGTTTCCTCCTCGCCGAGGTAGTCGAACGCAACTGCAATCTGGGCCCGAGCGAGTGCGGGGAACCAGGAGCGGTCCAAGCCGGTCCAAAAGAACCCGACGACGATTGCCGCTACGGCGAGCACCACAGTTGCTCCGGCCGCGCCTTGAGGCGTGCCCAGAAGGAAGCTCACTCCGAAGAGGATCAGTCCGGAGACGATGAACAGGGCCGCAAGGACGAAAGCCGACCCACGGAGCTGAGTCAGCGGAAACCCCAGGTGCGCGCCTGCCCAGGTCGACTGGAGGTGAAGTGTTGCCATGTGCTGGCGAAAGGCTCTGCGCTTGTCCGCCGATCCGAACCATGACCAAAGTCCCACGCAGACCGCTCCAAGAACGGCGACAGCGAGGAGCAAAGCCACCAACGATTCCACGATGGGCTTGACTGCGCCGAGGGTGAAGCAGACTACGAAGGCGGCAGTCCCGACGACGAAAGCAGTCGCGGCTGCACTTGTGGATTCGCCTGGCTCTGCGGCATGAGCGGGCGGTAGCTCTGCGCGATCGACGCTCGGGTCCTCCACCGCTCATATTGTAGAACTCGCCACCACAAGGAATCTGGGAGCCGATGTATGGACTCGGGGTTCCAGAGTTTCTCACCTCCCAAGTGGTCCGAAGGTAGGT
>JAGQSP010000299.1 GCA_020439485.1 Acidimicrobiales bacterium
GGGTCGTAAGCCTCCGATCGATGGGTGGTGATCTCGAAGTCGATTCCATCGAGTCGGCAACCGATGGTTCCGAAACGCTCGCCCTGACTCCAAACGTCGTCGGCGATGGGTGCCACGGCGGCCTTGATGTCGGCCGGCTGAGCATCGGTGGTGATGTCGATGTCGTGGGGTGGCTGACCCCCCAGGTGCAGATCTCGTACCAGCCCACCAACCACGTAGGCGCGGTGGCCCGCGTCGGTCAATCGCTCGGCGACGGGCCTGGCCATCTCGAGCACCCGCGAAACAGCGGTCTGGTCGAGCCTGGTCGTGGGCTGGGGTGCGTCTGCGCCGGGCGCTGGGTCTGACATTGCAGGCCAGAGTAAGACTGACACTGGTGGAATGGTGTCGGTTTCTGGCAAGCTAGAACGCCAATTCAGTTCGGCGTCGGCCCAAACGGGCCCATACGTCGGCGTACGAGTGAGGATTGTCCATGGGTTTCGAGGTCGGTGACAACGTCATCTACCCCCACCACGGTGCAGCGGTCATCATCAGCCGCGACGTCCGCGAGGCGTTCGGCGAGACCCGTGAATACCTGAACCTCAAGACGGCACACGGCGACCTGAGCCTGTCGGTTCCCGTCGACAAGGTCGACGAGGTGGGCATGCGTCCTCCAATCGACGAAGACGACGTCGAGGACCTCTTCGAGCTGTTGTCGAAGAAGGACATTCGCGAACCGGCCAACTGGAGTCGGCGGTTCAAGAACCACCAGGAGAAGCTCAAGTCCGGCGACATCTACCAGGTCGCCGAGGTCGTCAGGAACCTCGCGCTGCGCGAAGCATCCAAGGGGCTCTCGGCAGGCGAGAAGACCATGCTCGAGAAGTCGCGCCAGATCCTGGTGTCGGAGCTGTCCATCTCGATGGATGTCACCGAAGACGAGGCCATGGAGGCCGTCAGCGCTCGCCTCACGTGAGGTTCTGAACCGACCGGCCGAAGCAGCGGTACTACCCTGGCGTGCGTGATTGGACCCTTCCCGACCGGTTCGGATGATGGCTCGAGCCGAAATCCACCGTTGGGGTGACGACAAGATCCGCGTTCGGCCATGGCGCGGTGAATCGTCGGTCGCGTACTTGTCTCCCGTCCCGGGGCACACCCCTGTGTCTCTCGACTCCGTTCACCGTTCGGTCGCCGTGTTGAAGGCCCGCGGCGTAGCCCGCGTATTCACGGCGGCGGTTCCACCACCCGAGGAGAGGATCCTCCTCGACGCCGGCTTCGAGCTGCGGGAACGTCTCCACCTCCTGCGCCACGATCTGACCGGCCTCGACGGTCATCCCGAATCGGGGGTGAAGCTCAGACGGGCACGACCCTCCGACCGCGACCAGATACTCGTGACCGACAATGCGGCGTTCGACCCCTTCTGGGCTATGGACGAGGAGGCCCTGGACGAGGCTGTCGGAGCAACCCCGGCGAGCAGGGTGAGGGTTGCCTCCGATCCCCGAGTCGTCGGATTCGCCGTCAGCGGAAGAGCGGGCAAGTCGGGTTACCTCCAGAGACTGGCCGTGGCCCCCGACCAGCAAGGTCGCGGTATCGGGCGCAGCCTGGTGGTCGACGGCCTGCGTTGGATGCGCAGGTGGGGAGCCAGGCGAGCGCTGGTCAACACCCAGGTCGTCAACGAACGCGCTCACCAGCTGTACCTGCGGCTCGGCTTCGTGCCAGAACCCCATGGCCTGGCCGTACTGGAACTCGACCTCGGTGCTACATCGTGAGGAGGACACTGGTCGTCTTGTTCATGCTGGCGATCGCTGTCGCGGCCCCGACGGACGCCGTCGCCTCTGCACGGCAGAACTCGGGCGGCCTTCAGTTGGTAGACGCCGCACCACTGTCACGCGACGCCCAGTTTCTGCGCATGCGGCTGCCTGGGCTGGTGTCGCCCACCGACGTGCTCGACATAACCGTTCATGAAGCCATCAGCAGCCGAGCCGACTTCCTGATCACCACAGACCGCTCGACGGCCGGAGAATCGATCTTTGCGGCCACCTTCGAAGTCGCAGACCTCGAGCCGACACTGACCGGATTGGTCGAAATTCCGGTCGACTTCGCCGCCATGGGTCTGGACGGGTCGACGGAGGGCGTCTATCCGGTGGTGGTCGAAATGGACACGGGCGCGGGAGCCAAGGTGGGCTCGTTGTTGACCTATCTGGTGATACCGCCCGTCATCCCAACACCGTCGCGCACCGCACTGGCTCTGATGATCGAGGTCAGGCCTGGCGAGAACGCTGCGGGCAACATCGACGACGATGATCCGCTGGCGACGTGGATAGATGCACTGATTGCGCGACCCGACCTGCCCGTGACACTGCAGGCAACTCCCCTGCTGTTCGAGAACTATGCGTTCGACAGCCGCATCCGAGCGCTGCGCACCCGCCTGGCCGATGAGGCTTTGGTGGCTGGCCCCTACCTACCGGTCGACGAGCGAGCCCTGGAGGCCGAGGGTTTCGGTGAGGATGCGGCTCTGCTGTTGGCTCGCGGTGTCGACGCATTGACGAACTTTGCGGGCAGAGCCCCCGACGCGACCCTGAAGCTGTCGCCCGCCTGGCCAGATGCCGACCGAGCGGCGATCTGGCGCGACCGGGGCGTCAGGAGCATCGTGTCGGTTGGCAGCTCGCCCTTCGACGCGCCAATCGACGCCGAAACCAGCTCTGGAACGGTCTCGATGATGGTCATACCTGAACGCTTCGCCGACCCCAACCCCGAGAACCCGACCGCGGCAGCGAACAGGATCCTGTCAGAGCTGGCCGTGATCGCCGTCACCGCCGATCACCCGACGTCTTCTGTGCTGTTGTTCTCGACGGGCCAGCCGACCTCGTCGCGCTTCGTAGAGGATCTCCTGGACGGTCTGGCCGAGATGACACCGCTGATAACTCCGGCCACGGTGGCAGATGCTTTTGCCACCAACCATCTGACGACTCCGAGCGGCCAGCGGATGTCGATCTCGCTCGAGCAGAACACCGAAACCCCCAGACTCGACGGCGGCGTGGTCGAGTACCGGGAGGCCGAGCAGATGCTTACGGCGTACCGATCGATGATCCGCGACGAAGACACCGGCTATCTCTACGACGAACAACTGGACAAGTTGGTTTCACTGCTGGGAAGTGGCGTTACGGGCGACCAGCGGGCACAGGCAGCCGAGGAGATCGTCGACGCCGTGCGCATCGAGATCTTGTCGATCCGTCCTCCACCACTCGAGCAGGTGAACCTGACATCACGCACGGCTACATATCCGTTCGCGTTCCAGAACAACGCCGAGTATCCGGTGCGAATCGAAGCACGGTTCATCGCAGACAAGGCCAGGTTCAACGAGCTCGAAGACGGCGAGAGCTTGAACCTGGTGCTCGAGCCCGGCGTCAGTTCACGCGAGATCAACGTCGAGGCGCTGGCATCGGGTTCGTTCCCGATGAGGATCGAGTTGTGGGCGCCCGACGGCAGCCTCCTGCTCGGTTCTGTGGATCTCGAGGTTCGATCTACGGCACCTTCGGGCATCGGAGTGCTGATCTCGGTGCTCGCTGGTTCGGTCCTGGTCCTTTGGTGGGGTCGCGAGCTGTTGCGGTCGAGGCGCAAGTCACAGGGCAACGATGCCGGTGACCAACAGGCCGAAGAAGACCTCGTGGAGCTGCCTGCGTGAAGAAGAAACTGGCCGGCAGCGTGGCCGTGTCCGCGGGCATTTTGTTGTCGAGGGTCACCGGACTGCTTCGAGAGATAGTGGTGCGGCGCAGCTATGGGGTTTCTGCAATCGGCGACGCCTACACAGCGGCGCTACGGATACCCAACCTGCTTCAGAACCTGCTGGGCGAGGGCGTACTTTCGGCCTCGTTCATCCCGGTGTATTCCGAGATGGTCGACTCCGACTCGAAGCGCGCAGCCCGTTTGGCGTCGACGATGTTCGCGTTCTTGGTCGTGGTGTGTTCACCCGTGGTAGTGGCCCTGGTGGTATTCGCTCGGCCGCTGACCGAGCTGTTCCTGATCGGCAACGCCAATGAGGAGACCATCGACACTGCTACCCAACTGACCCAGATCATGGCCCCGGGCATAGGCGTACTGGTCTTGTCGGCGTGGAGCCTCGGCGTACTGAACAGCCATCGCCGGTTCTTCCTGCCCTACGCGGCGCCGGTCGTATGGAGCCTCGCCCAGATAGCCGTGGTATTCGGTCCGGACACCGCCTCCACCCGAACGCTGGCGGTCAGGGTTGCGTGGGCTTCGACCGTCGGCGCTGTGTTGCAGTTCGTGATCCAGCTACCTGCCGTGCGGCGGTCTAACCCGCACATCGGCCGAGCTGTGGACTTCGCCAGTGCCGAGTTCCGAAGTGTTCTGAGAAGGCTCGGCGCGGTGGTCATCGGCCGTGGATCGGCTCAGCTGTCGGCGTTCGTCGACCTGTTCCTGGCCGGCTTTCTGGCGTCTGGTGCACTCACCGCCTTGGGCGCTGCACAGGTGTTCTACCTGTTGCCCATCTCATTGTTCGCCATGAGCGTCGCCGCAGCCGAGTTGCCCGAGCTGTCGCGAATGAACAACGACCCCGACGCCGTTGCCGATCGGCTGGCGGCCGGGCTCGTGACCATCGGGTTCTTCATGGTCTTCACCACCCTGGTGTTCGTGCTTGCCGGTCGGCGGGTCATCGACGCGGCCTTCGGGATCATTCCGGGCGATAGCTTCCAGTCAGATGGTTTGCTGCTGATCGCTCTGGTGTTGGGCGCCTACTCGCTGGGACTGCTGGCTATCGGCGCATCACGACTGCTGCAGAACACCTTCTACGCCTTGGGCGACGCCACTACCCCTGCCCAGATCGCCGTCGTCCGCTATGGCGTTTCGGCGTTGCTGGGCTTGGTGTTGATGCTGCAGTTCGACCGGCTGTTCGTGTACGACGGCGTGATAACGGGCTTCGACCAGTTGATGGCACCGTTCGAACCGCTGCCCCAAGCGATCAGATCGCGCGACGACCTGCCATTGCGCCTGGGGGCCGCCGGGCTTGCGCTCGGCGCGGCAGCCGGCGCCTGGTTCGAGTTGGTCGCCCTGCGAATACGACTTCTCGACCGTCTCGAACGATCATCGCTGACCAGGGGAAAGTGGCGGGCGCTGGTGTTCCCCGCGCTGTCGGCGACGCTGTGGATGCTGGTGTCGTTGCCTGTCACACAAACCTGGAACAGCTTGATTTCCGGCGTTGTCGTCGTGGGGCCCGCGGGGTTGATCTACGTGTTCACGGCGTCCACCACACGTGTCCCTGTCGCCAGGTCGATGATCGATCGACTGTCGAGAAGCTGAGCAACTAGCGTTCTCGTGGCGGTACCGTCGGTGCAGCCGCGTCGGCCACCCACTCACCCAACGAGGAACAATGCCCGTCAAAATCGTCACAGACAGCTCGTGTGATCTCCCAGACGACCTCCTCGAAGAACTGGATATTTCGATCGTTCCCCTGACGGTGCGGTTCGGCGATGAGGAGTTCGTCGACCGCGTCGAGTTGAAGACCGACGAGTTCTGGCGGCGGTCGAAGGCGTCGAGCGTGCTTCCCGAGACGGCCGCGCCGTCGCCGGGTGCCTTCGAGACCGCTTACCGCGGCGCCAAGGCCAACGGCTACGACGCTGTTGTGGTCATCAACCTGTCCGGCGAGCTGTCGGCGACCATCCAGGCTGCCGACGCTGCGGCCCGAGCCGTAGCCGACGACATAACGGTCGAGGTGGTGGACAGTCGTACGGTCAGCATGGGCTTGGGATCTCTGGTTCTTCGCGCCGCTCGGCTGGCCAAGGGCGGGGCCGATGCCTCCGACATCGCAGCACAGATCAGGGACGCGGCGGCGCGAACCCGCATGGTCGCCGCCCTGGACACCCTCGAGAACCTGAAGAAGGGTGGCCGCATCGGGGGCGCGGCCTCGATGCTGGGAAGCCTGCTGTCGATCAAGCCGATAATCGAGGTCATCGACGGCAAGGTCGAGTCGAACTCGAAGCAGCGCACCCGGGCCAAGGCTCTGCAGTTCCTGGTCGACTCGGTCGCCAAAGCCGGCGAGGTCGAGAACCTGGCGGTCATGCACGCCCAGTGCGACGATCTCGAAAGTTTCTTGTCGAAGCTGCGGGAGAGCTACGACGGCGAAATCGTGGTCGGTGAGATCGGCGCGGTCATCGGAGCCCACGCCGGTATTGGTGCGATCGGTTTCACCTACCAGGTACCGGCCTGAACGCATGCCCACTGGGTCTGATCGATCGCTGCTCGGCGACCGATACCGGCTCGATGCGAGAGTCGGCATCGGACGGCTCACCGAGTCTTGGAGTGGCTACGACACCCGGCTTGACCGCGACGTAACCATCCGAATCGTCAGACCAGATCTGAACTCTGACCGCGAGCTGGTGGCGCGACTGGCGTCTCGATTGCGCGAAGCCTCACGTCTGGAACTGGCGGGCCTGGCGCGCATCTACGACATGATCGACGGCGAGCTGGTGGCGGTGGTCACCGAACCTGCCGACGGGCCCGACCTGCGAAGCCGCATCGTGGCCGACGGCCCCGTCACGCCCGAGATCGCTGTGGGTTATGCCCGCGACCTGGCAGCAACACTGGAAGAGCTGCATTCACGCGGCGTGTCTCACGGTGGAATGACGTCCGCCGGTGTCGCATGGGGAGCCGACGGCCGCCTGATGATCACCGACCTCGGCACCGGGGGCGAGGCTGATGCGGTCGGAGACGAAACCGTCAACGGCGATGTGATCGCGCTTGCGTCGGTCGTGCACGAGATGGTCACTGGCAAAGCACCCCACCGCAGCGGCGGCCGTCTCGAGTGCGACCCCTCGGTACCCGTTGAACTTGCCGGCTGTTTGCACGATGCCCTGTCGGGCCCCGGGTTCGCCAGCCCGACGGCGTTGGCCGAAGCGCTTGGCACGGCAAAGAGCGACGATGCTCGGCCGGTCACACTTCGCACCACCGAGAGGCGGTGGCTGGTGCCTGCCATGATGATCGTTGGCATAGGCATTTTGTTGGCCACCGTGGGATCACTGCTGAGCCGCACCGAGGCCGGACGCAACATCATCGAAGGCGCACGCGACGTCGTCGGCCTGCCTGCGGCCACCACGACCACCCCCTCCACGACCTCGGATCTGCCGCTGATAACCACCACCACCCTTCCCCCAGCCGATGTCGCCATAGTGCAGGTCGTCGATTTCGATCCCGAAGGCGATGACAGACAAGAGAGCCCGCGGCGATTGGTGCTGATAAACGACGGAGATCCGTCGAGAGGTTGGCAGACCGAGCGCTACAACTCACCCGAGTTCGGCAATCTGAAGACAGGGGTAGGACTGATAGTCGACGTCGAGCCAGTGTTGAGGTTCGAGGAGATCGCAGTTCGAAGCCCATCGAGGGGATGGGCGATGGAGTTGTACATCTCCGACGAGCCTTCGGCGGTCGTAGACGACTGGGGTGAGCCGGTTGCGACGGCTACAAACATCACGGGCGACGTGGTCTTCGACGACCTAGAGCAGGGAGGACGTTCGTTGTTGATCTGGATCACTCGACTCGACGCCGAGCCCGAACACCGTGTCGTAGTGACAGACATCGAGGTTGCCGGCGTTCCGGTCGGCGCCTGAGATCGTGTTCTGCCAACAGGTGATCGCCAATCGAGCGACGTTGCTGCGCGCTGTACCCTGACGCCGATGGTCGACGACGAGGAGCTGGTGCGACAGGCGCGTGGTGGTGACCGCCGCGCCCTCGAGACCCTGCTTCGTCGACACCATGATCGGCTGTACGCAATCTGTCGGCGCATAGCCGGCAACGACGCAGATGCAGCCGATGCCACTCAGGATGCGCTCATAACCATCGTTCGTCGACTCGACTCGTTCGACGGCAGGTCGAAGTTCTCGACGTGGTCCTACCGGGTTGCGACAAACGCCTGCCTCGACGAGCTCAGGAGACGCAGGCGCCGCCCCGATCCGACCGAATTCGACGACCGCGACTCTCCTGCCATTGGCGATGACTTTGTTTCGCGCCATGCGATGTCCGACGAGATCGGCCGAGCCCTCGATTCGATTCCCGAAGACTTCCGTTTGCCGGTGGTGATGCGAGACATCGACGACCTCGACTACGCGGAGATCGCGGAACTGCTCGGCGTCCCTGTCGGAACCATCAAGTCACGGATTTCAAGAGGTCGGGCGATGTTGGCCAACAAGCTCGGAACCGCTGCACCCCCCACCGACGTCCAACCTGGTGATCATGGCTGAATTGCACGACGACGAGATTCTGAGCGCGGCGCTCGATGGCGAGCCCGACGCCCTGAGGGCGATCGAGAGTCGCTCAGATCTTCGCGCCCGTCTCGAAGACATGGACCAGGCCAGGCAGTTGGTGCGCGGACATCGGTTCGAGGTGCCAGACGAGGTTCGCGAAGCCAACGTCTCGGCGGCGCTCGCAGCCTTCGATGAGCAATTGGGCGTCACCTCTATAGAGGCCGGCTATCAGGGTGACGAGGCCGCAGCGGTGACTCCGATATCGCGTGCCCGAAGCGCCAAACGCACCAGCAGGGCTCCGTTCGCAATTGGCTCCGCCGCGGCGGTCGTGGTCGCTGCCGTTGTCGGATTCTCGATGCTGCGAGGTGGCGACGCTCTCGACACTGCCAGCGACTCCGCGACCGACGCCAGCACAACCGAGCTGTCAGATGCGGCATCCAGCGCACCCGCTGGGTCCGCCGATGACGCCCTGGCCCCAGAACAAGGCCTTGCTTTGGACGAGGCCGGCGCGGCCGGAGCCGATGCACAGATGGCTACGACCGCCGACGACACCGGCGAAGTCGCCAAGGTCGAGTCGGCCGATGGCGACTCCGAAGATGCGCCAGAGCGGGCGGGGGGCACCGCAACGACCGCGGCGCTGGTGCCGCTGGGCCCGGTCCCCGATCAGTTCGAGCGCTGCATCGAAGCCTTGGACATACCGGTGAGGCCGTGGATCGGTGGCGCCGTCGAACCCCGGGTCGACGGCACCGGCGCCGACTATGTGTTCGTGACGGTCGTCGATGACACGGGCGTGGCCTTTTCGGTCGGATTCGTCGCCGAGTCGTGTGAGTTGATCGAGCCGCCGGTATTCGTCGAGCCCCCCGGGTGATCCCAGGGTTGTGAGCTGGTTGCCGACTGGCGCAGGGTCAACATCGGGTGCTCGCGCTGGCTAGTCTGGCCTGCATGTCTAGCGAGACCACGTCCCGCACCTCCGAACTGAGCGTTCAGGCGACCGACAAGCTCGTCGATCTCGTCGACAAGGTCCGGGTCAACACCACCGGCAGACTCATCACCGTTGCGCGTGCAATCGTCTACGGACTCGTGATCTTGGTTGTCGCCATAGTGGCGCTGGTGCTCCTGGTTGTTGGCCTGGTGAGGCTGGTCGACGTGTTGGTGCCTGGCCAGGTTTGGTCGGCACACCTGCTGCTGGGGGTACTCTTCTGTATCGTCGGGATGGTGCTCTGGCGCATGCGGACCCCCTAGTTTGTCGCCAGCTCGCCACGCCGACCGGCACGCCCTAGGGCCACCTGTGGGCAGGAATAGTCCTCGCTGGTGTCGGGTTCACACATCCGGGACAGTTCGTGCCCGCATACAAGGAGCTACAGATGGCCGAATCCATCGTCAACCTCGACGACGCCACCTTCGACATGACTATTTCGGGGTCTGACAAGCCCGTATTGGTCGATTTTTGGGCCGAGTGGTGTGGTCCCTGCAAGATGATCGCGCCGATTCTCGAAGAGATCGCAGCCGAAAACGACGGCATAACGATCGCAAAGCTCAACGTCGACGAGAATCCCGATGTCGCGATGCGATTCCAGGTGATGAGCATCCCGACGATGATTCTGTTCTCCGAGGGCGAGGCCGCCAAGCGCCTTGTAGGTGCCCGCCCCAAGGGCGCCCTGTTGCAGGAGATCGGAGAATTTCTCTAGTCCGTGCTTTCGGAGTAGGTAGTCGCGGCGACCACGTTCGCGACCTTCAGCGTCGACTCGCGGGCCTGGGGTACTCCCCTGGGCCCGCCGATGGTGTTTTTGGCCTGGTCACCAAGCAGGCCGTCGAGGCGTTCCAGGCCGACAAGGGCCTCGACATAGACGGCATCTGTGGCCGCGACACGTGGAACTCGCTGGTCGACGCTGGTTATCGCCTCGGTGACCGCCTGATCTATCTCACATCTCCGATGCTTCGCGGCGACGATGTCGCCGAACTCCAAAGCCGGCTCGCACAGTTGGGATTCGACCCGGTGCGCATCGACGGCGTGATGGGTCCCGATACCACCGCTGCTTTGATGGACTTTCAGGCCAACGCCGGCCTGGCGAGCGACGGAATCTGCGGGCACGAGACGTTGAGGGTTTTTCAGCACCTCACGCCGCGTGCGGGCACGGCGGGATCGATCGTGTCCAGCATTCGCCAACGCGAAAGGGTCAGACTTGGCCCTCGGAGCCTCGCCGGGCGCAGCATCGTCGTCGGCGAGCCAGGCGGTCTCGACGCGGTCACCGCTGCAGTACGACGCGTGCTGATCGACCGCGGTGCCGCCGTGCTCACGACGCACCACCCCGATTGGTCCGCACAAGCCGACCAAGCCAATCGTCTCGATGCCGACGCCTTTGTCGGACTTGTGTCGAAGGGCGACGAACGCTCCGTGTGCTACTTCGGGTCGGCAGGAATCGAGTCTGCCGCCGGTCGCGAGTTGGCCGGACAAGTGGCATCGAGCCTCCAACCGGTGCTGGGGCCCATGGACCTCAGGGCAATGAGGCTGCCGATTCTTCGCGAGACGCGGATGCCGGCGGTCGTGTGCAGGCTGGGTCCCGTGGCCGAATTCGTGCCCCGTGGTGCGGCCGTGGCTCGAGCTGTGGTTGAGGGATTGGACACGTGGCTATCGCATCCCTCGGTGGTCGAGTAGGCCTAAGGCACCACACAGGGCGCGAGTCATGATGGATATCAACAGTTATCCACAGGCTAGTCCACAGATGTGGACTAGTGAAGCCGAACATGAGGGTTGCATACGGCGCGCGAGGGTCTAGTTGAGACTATGACCCCTGGACGATTCGGTAGATTCGTTCGAGGTCGTCGAGGTCGGCGAAGTCGATGGTGATGCGGCCCTTGCGGCTGCCGGTCTGTATCCGCACCTTGGTAGACAGGCGCTCGGCCATCAGTTCCTCGAGTTCGAGGAATGCGGCCGGTCGGGTGCTGCCCGGTGGCAGCGTTTCGTGGTCGTCTTCGCCTGAGCCATCGGACGACTCGTCCGCCTGACGAGCGGCCGCGTCGTTCATCTCACGTGCCAGGGCCTCGGTCGCACGGACGGACAGGTCTTCTTCGATGATGCGGCTGGCGAGCAACTCTTGAGCAGCGACACCTTCACAACCCAGGATCGCGCGCGCATGGCCCGCACTCAGCGATCCGGACGCGACGTGGCTCTGGACACTTGCGGGCAACTGAAGAAGGCGCAGGCTGTTGGTGATGGCAGCCCTGGACTTGCCCATACGAAGGCCGAGTTCTTCATGAGTCAGCCCGAAATCTTCGAGGAGTTGCTTGTAAGCAGCGGCCTCTTCCAACGGATGAAGATCGTGGCGATGGATGTTCTCGACTACCGCCTGGGCGAGCGAAGACAGGTCGTCGACCTCGCGGACGATCGCCGGGATGACATCGAGGCCCGCCCTCTGGGCCGCGCGCCAACGTCGCTCGCCGGCAATGAGCTCGTATCCGCCCTGTCGCTCGCGCACCAGGATCGGTTGCAGCACCCCGAGCTCGCGAACCGATGCGGTGAGGGCCTCGAGCGCATCCTCATCGAAGTGTTCACGCGGCTGATACTGATTCGGAACTATGTTGCGGAGCGGGATCTCTCTGTACGCTCCTGCTGCCTCTGCCGTGGCCGAGACTACGTCTGCTCCGGGAATCAACGCACCGAGGCCCTTCCCCAGCCCTCCCTGCCTCACCATTGGCACAAACCTCCAGCTTCGACCGCGTTCACTCGACCATCACGGTGCTGCATCAACAACCTCCTTGGCGAGTTCGCGATATGCGATAGCGCCTCGGCTGACCGGGTCGAACACGGTGATTGGCTGCCCAAAGGACGGCGCCTCGGACAATCGCACGGTTCGGGGGACAACCGTTCTACACACCTTGTCGGCGAAGTGGTTCCTGACTTCAGTTGCCACCTGCTCGGCCAGCTTCGTGCGCGCGTCGTACATGACCAGAACGATCGCCGAAATGACCAGGTCGGGATTGAGACTTTGTTGTATGAGACTCACGTTGCCCAGCAACTGGCCCAGTCCTTCGAGCGCGTAGTACTCGCACTGGATTGGTATGAGGATCTCAGTTGCGGCGACCAAAGCGTTCACCGTTAGGAGGCCCAGTGACGGGGGGCAGTCGATGAACACAAAGTCGAATTCGTCTGCGGCCCCATCGATAGCCTGCTTGAGACGGAGCTCGCGAGAGAACATCGGCACCAGCTCGATCTCCGCGCCTGCGAGGTCAAGGGATGCGGGCGCGACGAACAGGTGACGAACCGACGTTCCTTCGATGCAGTCCTCCAAGTCGACCGAACCCATCAAGACCTCGTACATCGACCCGTCGAGTGTTCGAGGGTCTACGCCGACTCCCGTTGTGGCATTTCCCTGCGGATCGAGGTCGACCAGAAGTACCCGATACCCGATCTCGGCCAACGCCGCAGACAAGTTGACCGATGTGGTCGTCTTCCCGACGCCACCCTTCTGGTTGGCGATCGCGATGACGCGAGCTGCCATAAGGCGATTCCTTCCGGCGAACATAGGTGCACTGAAGATCAGCACCGTACCGACAAAGGGTGCCGAAGCGGCGGCGTCAGGTCAAGGAATCGAGTTGGCCGAGTTTCACGTGAAACATGCCAGGCCGGGCTCCCAGGCCCTCAAGTGAAAGTTTCACGTGAAACATCGTCGGTTCTGGCCGCCACCCGAGGAGCGGCACATCAGCTCCAGAGGGGCTTACGAGCCGGAACCCCGGCACGCCGAGGGAAGCGTTCGTCGGTGGGCGTGGTCTTCTCGAAGATCGAGAGTTTGGTATGACCATCGTGCTCGAGTTCCGACAGACCCAGCGCTGTGAGGCCGTCCTCGGGCCAGGACCGGCCGGTCGGAGGGTCCGACACGATCACAAGACCTCCCACGCGCACCAACGGCGCCGCACACTCGACAGTCGCTGCCGCAGGACCAAAGCTGCGGGCCACCACACAATCTGCCCGCTCGCGCAATTCATCACGTCTGGCCACTATCTCGGCCTCCCCCACCACCACGTCGACAAGATCGCCGACGCCGAGCTCGGCCACACAGGATCGCAGAAAGGCACATCTTCGTTGTGAACGGTCGACCAGCACAACACGAGTCCATGCCGGCTCGAGAAGAGCCAGCAGTCCCGGCACCCCACCACCAGAACCGAGATCCAGAACGGTCCCGCCCCCGACCCGCAGTGCTGCCCCCAGTAGTTCGAGAGCGTGTGCTGCGTGATCGCCGACGGGACCGTCTCCGAGAAACCCCAAGTGCCTAGAGCGCTCGAGTTGATCAAGAACCTCCCCGAGGGATGGTCTCACTTCGATCAGTCTGCAGGTACCAGGACCACCCGACGACGAGGCTCGTCGCCTTCGCTGGTGGATGAGACACCCTCGACGTCGATGATTGCATCGTGCACGATCTTGCGATCGGCGGAGCCCATGGGCTCGAGGGCACGCGACTTGCCATCGCCCGCGACCGCAGCTGCCTGCTCGCGAGCGAATTGTCCGAGGGCTTCGCGCCTGAACTCGCGGTAGCCCGCGACGTCGACACGAACTCGCCCGCGACGGCCGTCGCCCACGTGGCGCTGCAGGGCCGTCTTGGCAACCTCAGCCAGAGCCGAAAGGGTGCGTCCCCCGGGACCGATGAGCAGGCCCAGATCGTCGCCCTCGATCGACACATCGATCCAGTCTTCGTCGACTGCGGTTATCGATGCCTTGCCGGTGAGGCCGAAAGACTCGACGACGCCGTCGAGAAACTCCACAACCAGACCGCCCTGTTCCTCGAGGCTGAGTTCTTCGCTCATGTCTTGATCCTTGTTCTTGGTGTTGTCGGTGTTGCCGCCCGGACGGCTGTCCGCGAGGCGACGGATACGTTTCGGCGATGACGCCGCAGGCGAGTCGCCTGGCGCTTCGGTAACCGGGGCCGAAGCATTGCCACTGCTCGGTGACTTGCGACCAACGTCCTCTGACGAAGACGGGCGCGAAGACGCTCCTCTGCGCCTGCGACGGCGTGTGCCCTGGCCGGCGTCGGCGGTTTGCGAGGCCG
>JAGQSP010000300.1 GCA_020439485.1 Acidimicrobiales bacterium
CAGCTGTCGGCGTCCCAGACCACGCCCTGGGCGGTGACGCTGAGCGCCTCAGACAGGCAAGGATAGACACAGTAACCGCAGTCGTTGCACACCCCGATGGTGTACGGGTTGTGGCATGCCAGACAGTCGAGGTTGCATCCCTGCAAAAAGATCGCGAATCGATTCCCTGGCCCATCGACGTTCGAGAACGCGATGGTGTCAGTTACCAGGCCGCGGGTCTCGTTCATTGCAGACAATGCGCTTGGAGGCCCGCTCGGTCAGGTGATAGGCGTTCTCGCTTCCGGCGGCCAGGAAGTCGCTGGTGTGGCGGGCGCCCCGGTCGTCGATGCCAACCAGGTCGCATTTGCGAACCAGATAGCCGGTGATGCGGATGAACTCGTTCGAATCGAGGTTGAAGGTGAAGTCGCGCATCCCCGAACCGAACGCGCCTCGGATGATGTCGACTATCGCCTCGGGATTTCGGGTGGCGGTGTCGTCGAAGTGGAAGATGTCGCTGACACCCGATGCGAAGTGTCGATGATGAGGTGCACACGTCTCGATGTGACTCAGCAGGTCGGGCTCCTCACCGACGGGAATCCTGGTGCCAGCGGTCACCCCATCGTCGAGGTCAATGCCACTCTGTGAGTGCAGGTATGCAAAGCCGCCCCCGCCTTCGCAGTAGGGCTGAGGACGCTGGGCCACCAGCTCGGCGACTCGCTCGATGACCTCGACCCCAAACCGGTTGGCCCGCTTGCTGTGCCCATAGCGTTCGTCGGCGGCTCCGTCATGTGCCATCAGTACGTTGACGCACTCGGCCAAGCCGAAGATGCCGAACATCGCCGAGAATCGCTCGGGTGCAATCAGGCCTTCTCGCGCCAGCCAGCTCGATTCGAAGAACTTCTGATTCTCGACCAGCGAGCGGATCCTGGCCTCCAGCAGCTCAGATGTCAGCTCGACGTATCGGGCAAGGGTGGTGTCCAGGAACGAGCGGGCGGAACCCTCGTGGCGAAGGGCGGCTTCTTTCAGATTCAGACGAACCAGCGAGTACGAGCCGCCCCCGATCTTCAACGAGTTGTAGCAGCTGACCGATGCGTAACGCTCGCCGTGGTCGTTCACCATCATCGGGTGGTTCACGAAGTGGGGTTTCGCCGTCTGGAACACGGTCTCGATGGCGTCGAGCAGCAACGAGTCTGGGGTGAGGTCCGGATCGACCTTGAGGGTGATGTTGGGCACCGCTTGGCGCAGCGAGCGTTCGACCCTGAGGATCGACCTGGTGATCCTGCTGTCGTGAGGGCCCAGATCGGTGTGCACGAACGCATCGGGCTGCATCCGGTCTATGCCGATCCAAAGCCGGCGCAACGTTGCGTCTAGCTCGGCATCGGTGATCGAGTCGTCGACGAAGGGCTCGAGCAGTTTGTCGAGATCGCCCAGATAGACCGGGTAGGTGGTCACCGAAGGGACGTTGGCGTACATCACCTGCAGGAACGCAACTGCCTCGGCCAGAGTGGTCGGGGCGTCGAGTTCGAGGTACCGCAGACCCTGACCCATGGCCTTTTCGTAGTCGGGCAGGATGTAGCGCGCCGTGTATGGCGTGTTGCCCTCGTACATGTCGCAGATGATGCGTTTGTCGAGTGCTTCGGCGCACTCGGGCGACAGCTCGGGATAGGGCATCGCCTCCAGGGCGAGGGCCGCAAGCTGGCGCAGTTTCTGGTCGTATGCGAGATGGGTCGCCGAGATCACCGAAGCAACCCGCGTCTGAAACTCTTGCATGTGCACGATCTGAGCTTCGGGGGCCTGGCGCGTGCCCACAAGGGCCCAACGGCCTCTTCTGCGAGGACGGCACTTCGGCCAGCGCTCGGCGTTTGCACCTACTCTTGGGCAATGGGCTCTCGGACAACGGGAATCATCGAGAACCGGCTGGCCGACCTGGGCATCGAGTTGCCGCCAGCCGTCATCACACCCCCCGGGGTGGTTCTGCCATTCGCCTTCGTGAACGTCCTGGGCAACCGGGCCATCATCTCTGGGCATGGCCCTCAGGCCGCCGACGGCAAGATCGCAGGTCCGTTCGGCAAGGTCGGCGACGACCTGAGCGTCGAGCAGGGGTATCGGGCGGCCAGGCTCGTCGGGTTGTCCATCCTCGGGTCGCTGCAGCGCGAACTGGGCACCCTCGATCGGGTCTCAGGTTGGGTGAAGGCCCTCGGGATGGTCAATGCAACCCACGACTTCGCCGACCACCCTGCCGTCATCAACGGATTCTCCGACCTGATCATCGAGGTCTTTGGCCCCGAGGTCGGTCGTCACTCTCGTTCGGCTGTGGGCATGGCCTCGCTGCCGTGGCAGATTCCGGTCGAGATCGAGGCCGAGGTCGTCATCGACTGATGCCCCGCTCGGCGGCAACGATCGATTCGGCCAAACGAGCCCATTCGGGACGGCCGCGAAGCTGGTCGACGGTGCTCTCTAGGCGAAACGACCAGTTGTGAGGCCCGATGGTTCCTGGCTGATTGATGCGATCGTCGATCATGAACAGATCGTTGACCATGATGGCGGCATAACGTGAATGGCTGCGCATCAACGCGTCGATCAGCGACCACCTGACCCTGCTGGTGTAGCTACCCCTCGGCCTCACTCCGGCGAAGTCGGCCAATCGCTTCCACAGCGCGGTGGCCTCGGCAGCGTCTTCGGGGTCGTCGGACGCAGCGCGGGCAGCGATGTCCTTCCACTGGGCCGAGATCGGGTCGTGGTCGTGAGTCGCAAAGGTCGCGAAGGCGCACTCGTCCATATCCTCGGGTTTCACCACCGCGCCCTGCGGGTCGGCGTCCCAGTGCGGAATACGAAAGCCCGCTATGTCGAGTTCGGCGAGGTGCGGCCTGACGTAGTCGGGGACCGTGCCGAGGTCTTCGCCCACGACCTCACCCGGGCCGGCGGCGTCCAGCACCACCCGCAGACGTCGGTCGCCGTCTGCGAGGTTCGCCTGCTTGTTGGTGACGTAGTCGTCGGGGCGAGGTACCCAACGGGGCAAAATGCCGCCGGTGGCCTCGGCGGCCTGAGCCCCGTCCATCTCGAGGAAATCGTCGTTTCGTTGGGGCAGCCACGGAAACGCATAGATGCGGTAGAAGCCGAGCACGTGGTCGATGCGGAACACGTGGAAGACCGACGTCAACTTCTCGATCCGCTGGCGCCACCACGGGTAGTCCTCGGAGCGCATCTTGTCCCATCGATACAGCGGGATGCCCCAGTTCTGGCCCCACTTGCGAATGAAAGCGTCGTGCTTGAACATCGTCTCTGGCGGTGCACCCCCGCACCAGTCGAGGTCGAAGTCGTCCCTGCCGAAGAAGACGTCGGCCGAGTATCGACTGACCCCTATGGGTATGTCGCCCATCAGCTTCACGCCGCGCTGGTCGGCGTGCCGCCTGACCTTTCCCCACTGCTCGAACCCCAACCACTGAAGCCAGGCGAAGAACGAGATGCGCTCTGGGTGCTCGGCCGCGACGCTCCGGGCCGCATCGACTTCCTGCCATTCGTTTGGCCAGTCGTCCCAAACCGCCGAATCCGCCTTTTCGACCAGCACCCGAAACGAGCAATAGTCATCGAGCCAGCGGGCCTCGCGCTCGCGGAATTCGGCGAAGCGCTTCTGCAGGTCTGGTGACGCGTCTGTCCAGCGCTGCCAGGCGGCCTCCAACAGCGCGAGCTTCGTGGCTCGGGAGCGCCCGTAGTCGACCGAACCCTCGCCAACCTCGGTCGCAGCACGATCTAGTTCGCCGAGGTCGATGCCCGGAACGTCCTCCATCGAGAGGTAGAGCGGCTCGAGCGCCACACTGGAGATTGCGTCGTAGGGACTGTCGACCGAGCCCAGCTCGTTGATCGGCAGGAGCTGAAGAAGCCCCACCTGGTGGTCTGCCAGCAGATCGATCCACTCGAGCAGAGCGCGTGTGTCGCCTATGCCGAGGTCGCCGTCTCGGCGCGCCGAGAAAGCTGGCAGCAAGATTCCCGCTACTCGTCTGCTGGATTGGCCCGACACCGCTAAGAGAGTACGCCCTATTGGACCGATTCAGGCCCTGAGCAAGTAGTGTCGCCACGTGGTGTGTTTGGCAAGGAGCGTTCGGTGACGTACCAACTGGGTGTCGATCTGGGCACGACGTATACGGCTGCCGCCATCCACAGGGACGGCCGCACAGACATTTTCGAGCTCGGGAATCGCAGTTCGACGATTCCTTCCGTGATCTTCCTGGGAGAAGACGGAACGATCCTCACCGGCGAGGCGGCCAACCGACGCGGCGTTACCGAGCCCAACCGGGTAGCCCGCGAGTTCAAGCGTCGCATCGGTGATCCAACACCCATCCTGCTCGGCGGGTCGCCCTATTCAGCCGAGGCCCTTTCGGCCAAGCTGCTGAGCTGGGTGATCGAGCGGGTCAGCGAGCGCGAAGGGTCACATCCCAGCAGGGTCGCGGTGACCCACCCCGCCAACTGGGGTCCGTACAAGCTCGACCTGCTCCAGCAGGC
>JAGQSP010000301.1 GCA_020439485.1 Acidimicrobiales bacterium
GTCAACGCGGTGCGGCCGTGCACCGCCGCGTTCTCGACGAGGTTGTCCACGGCCCTGCGCAGGTGACGTCGGTCGCCGGTGATCTCCTGCCTCGGCCCCGAAACCTCTATCTCAGCGTCGGGATGGCGCACCATCGCTTCATCTGCCGCGGCCCGCGCCAGGTCGAGCAGATCGAACTGTGACGGCCTCAGCTCGAGCACCCCGGCCTCCAGACGAGACAGATCCAGCAGATCGGCCGTCAGCGCCGACAGCCGGCGGCACTGGCGGTGCAGCTTTTCGAGCTCGTGGGCTGTGGGCTCGGTGACCCCATCTGCCATGTTCTCGACCGTGGCCAGAAGACCCGACACCGGGGTACGCAGCTCGTGGGCAGCGTCGGCCACGAAACGACGCCTGTGCCTTTCTGCCTCGGCCAACTGGTCGGCCATCGAGTTGAAGGTGCTGGCCAGGCGTCCGATCTCGTCAACGGTCGACACCGTGGCCCGAGCCGCCAGGTCGCCGCCGCCGAACCGGCGGGCCGCAGCATCGATGTTGCGCAGAGGAGACGTCAGGCCGCGGGCCAAGAACTGAACCATGATCAAGGACAGAGCCGCGGCCACAACCGGACGAACCCAGATCGGCCACCCGAGTCTGAGCCCCACGGTCGATGTGATTGCCGCAACGGCCACAGCAGCGACGATGACTATCGACAACTTCACCTTCAGGCTGGTGAACGCGCCCAACGGCGACGACACGATGCTCTCGCCCTCAGATCCTGTCGCCCACCGAGAGGGCGTAGCCGATTCCGTGGATGGTGCGGATCAGATCGGCATCGAGCTTGCGTCGCAACGCTCGGATGTGTGAATCGATGGTGCGGGCCACCCCGGCGTCGCGATAACCCCATACCTGCTGCATCAGGTCGTCGCGGCTGCGCACGGCGCCTCGGGCCTTGGCCAGATCGACGAACAGGTCGAACTCGGTCACCGTCAGATGCACATCGCCGGTGGGGCCCCAAACCCGGCGCCGCATCACGTCGATCTCGAAAGTGCCGGCGCGCAAATGGTTCTCGTCGATGGCGGGGCGCGACGCCATGGTGCGCCTCAGCACAGCGGTGATACGAGCCGACAACTCCCTGGGCGAAAACGGCTTCACCACATAGTCGTCGGCGCCCACCCCCAGCCCGACCAGGATGTCGGTCTCGTCGTCTCGGGCGGTCAACATCACAACGGCCACGTCGTGATGAACACGGATCCGGCGGCACACCTCGATGCCATCTGCCCCCGGCAAGCCCAGATCGAGCACCACCAGATCGGGGGGAGCAACCAACGCCGTGGCGACCGCCACGTTGCCGTCATGCACTGTGTTGACCTCATGGCCGTCGGCGCGAAGACGTTGTGCCACGGCATCGGCGATGGCCAGGTCGTCGTCGACTACGAGAATTCGGCTGTTACCCACAAGGACACCGTAGGGAACCGGCCGTGCAGATGCCGGGCGCGAGATCTGGAGATTCTGTGCAGGCTGGGTCGCCGGCTCTGTGCAGGTCTGGTCGCCGGCTTCATGGCAGCTTCACAAAAGCGCGATCAAAGGCTTCATCGGACATCGAGAACATGACATCGAAGCCGAGCACTCGGCCCCGAAGAAGGGACAAGGTCATGAAGTTCGAAATCACCAACACCGTCAAGACCGGACGTGCGTTTCTGCTTGCTGCCGCACTCGCCGGATCTGGGCCGATCCTTGCCGCATGCGCCGGCGACTCGACCGATGCCGCCACCGAACCCGCAACGGCAGACCTGGTTCTCGCGGCCACGTCGCAGACCGTCGACCAGGCCGACATCGACAACCTGCTGTTCATGCGCCAGGAAGAGAAACTCGCCGCCGACGTCTACAACGTGCTCTACGACCAATGGGGTCTGCGTCCCTTCGCCAACATCGAACAGGCAGAGCTGACACATCAGGCCGAGGTTTCTGCCGTGCTCGCTTCGCTGGGCATCGAAGACCCCATCGACGCGCTCGCGCCGGGCGAGTTCATCGACCCCGCCCTGCAGGACCTCTACCACGACTTGGTCGAGCGGGGCATGATCTCGGCCCAGGAAGCCTTGATGGTTGGCGCGTTGATCGAAGAGGTCGACATCGCCGATCTTCGTCAGCGGGCCTCTGAGGTTCCCGAAATCGATGCTCTCTATGCCCGCCTCGAAGCCGGATCGAACAACCACCTCCGGGCCTTCGTTCGCAGCCTCGAGGGGTTCGGCGTCGAATACGACGCCCAGGTACTCGAAACAGCTGACGTAGCCGCGATCGTGGCAGCCGATAACACGATGGGTCACGAGATGCAGGGCCAGGGCGTCCAGGGTCAGGGTGGCCACGGCCAGGGAGGCCTCGGCCAGGGCCAGGGAATGGGTCAGGGTCAGGGCGGCCAGGGAATGGGCCAGGGCCATGGCCGTGGGCGCAGCTAGCATCGCCCAGATGGCCGGCGGAGTCCCCTCGATCCTCGTGGTCGATGACGACCCCAAGATCCGCGACCTCGTGTCCTCGTATCTCGCTGCCGAGGGCTACGAGGTCGCCGGCGCGTCGGACGGGGCCCAGGCGATACAGCGGGTCAGAGCTCTCGAACCCGACCTGGTGGTGATGGACGTCGTGATGCCCGGCATCGACGGC
>JAGQSP010000029.1 GCA_020439485.1 Acidimicrobiales bacterium
CCTCTGGATGGCTAGCTTCTTACCGCATGGGGCACAGCCACGGTCATGGCCACGAACACGGCGGCTTCGATGCCCAACATTGGAGGTCGTGGCTGGCCGACCCCAGGTCCAGGGTCATCGGCTGGATGTTGATGGTCGCCGCCGCCGCAACGGTTGGGGGAATCATCGCCTATTGGCCCAGTGGCGACGGTCGCCAAGCCGCCATCGTCAGCGCCAACGAGCTGGGTCTGGTCAGCGACCGGCTGGCGGCCACCGTCCTCCAGGTCACGGATGCTCAATGCTCGTACTCGAGTGATCCTGGCGAGATCTGCAGGCAGATGGACGTTCGCCTCGACGACGGCCCCGAGGCCGGCTCGCTGGTGGCACTGCCAGAGGTGAATCTGGCGTTCAACCCGTATCTGCCCGACCTCTCCCCCGGCGACGGTGTGGTCCTGGGCTATGAAGACAGCACGGGCATCTATTTCTTCACCGACGTCGACCGTCGCAGCACGCTGTTGATTCTCGCTGCCTTGTTCATGGCCGTTGTCGTCACCTTCGGCCGGCTGAGGGGCCTGCTGGCGCTGGTCGCCATGGCGGCCACGCTGGTCATCCTGGTGGCCTTCGTCGCGCCGTCGGTTCTCGATGGCAACGACCCACTGGCCGTCTCGGTCGTCGCGGCCTGTGCCATTGCCTTCGTCACGCTGTACACCACTCACGGGCCGACTCCCACCACCACCGTCGCGCTCGCCGGAACGCTCGGGGCGCTTGGCGTGACCCTGGCCTTGTCGTGGCTGTTCTTTGCCCTGGCCGAGTTTTCTGGCCTGGCTTCCGAGGAAGCGCTGACCCTGCCCTTCGTAGCCAACCAGGTAGACGTCGGGGCTCTGCTGCTGGGAGGGGCGATAATCGGTGCGCTGGGTGCGCTCGACGATGTCACCGTCACCCAGGTAGCCACAGTCTCCGAGCTTCGCCGCCACAGCCCAGACATGCCCTCCAAGGAACTGTTCGCCGCAGGAATAAGGGTCGGCCGCGAACACATCGCGTCCACCGTCAACACCCTCTTGTTGGCCTACGCCGGCGCCAGCATGCCCTTGCTGTTGCTGTTCGCGGCCTCCGACCAGTCGCTTCAGATGATCGCGAACACCGAGGTAGTCGCCATCGAGATAGCTCGCACCCTGTGCGGCTCGATGGGCTTGGTGGCGGCGGTGCCGGTCACCACAGCCCTGGCCGCGGCGCTGTCTGGTCGCGCGGACGCAATCACCGGCTCGGACGCCGCGCAACGCGAGACGCCACCGCCGAGCTGGGACGACTTCGCTCCGCCAGACGAGCTGCGAGGCATCTAGCTCCAATCGCACAAGCTCACCGAGCCACATCCCCACACGGTCAGGCGCCGGCGTGGACGCGGTCACCATGCGTGATCATCGAACGCTCCCGGTGGTAGCCGAATGGCCCTTCGAGTACTCTCGTTACCGTGTTGAGACCTCTCGCTTCCATCCTTGTCGTCCTGCTCCTGCTCGCCGCCTGTGGCGGTGGCGACGAAGGAGGATCCGACGCCTCGACGACCAGCCAGGCCACCACCTCGACCTCCGCTGTCGAAGCCGACGCCTCGACAACGACCTCGGCCGACACGACCACCACGACGCCCGAGCCGACCACTACGACGACGGCGTCGGCGACCACCGACGGGTCGACCACCACGACCGAAGCCGCAGAACCAGTGACTGAGGCCGATGAGACAGACTGGCTCACCATCGCTGCCGGGGTCACCATCGTCGGCTTCGAAGGGGAGAATGCGTCTGCCTCCAACGGGGTCCGCGCGATCGATGGTGAGCCCACCCAGATCGGCTTCAGCAACGACGCCTCAGAGCCCGTCGTCTACGTGTTCGAGCTGCCCGCGCCCACCACCTTCACCGCGTTCTCCATCCCCGACACCCGCAACTCGCCGGGGAACACGACCTTCTTCGGCTCGGTCGAGGTCGCCGGCTCGAATACCGGACCCGAGGAGGGCTTCGAAGTTCTCGTGTCCAACGATTTCGTCGAACTCGACGAAGGTCAGGAGGCCGCCCACTTCACCCCGTCCACCTCGACTCCGGTTCGCTGGATTCGCCTCACGCTCTCCGGCGCGCTCCACGTCGAGCACGAGCCGGGAAAGACCGTCGTTCGCTTCACCGAGCTGATCGGACAGGGCGCTCAGGACCCGGTTCCCATGGGGGATAGGTTCAACGGCGTGTGGGAGCTGGCCTTCCTCGACAACCCCGATGGCTCGGGTGATCTGACCCAGCTTCGCCAAGACGGGTCTCGCGTGTCTGGTTGCATTGGATTCGCGATGGTCAACGGAACCGTCACAGGCAACGTCGTTCGCCTGAACGGAATCGACACCCGCAACGACCGACCCAGCGCCTACCTATTCGTGGTCGGCGACGACGGCCGACTGCGAGGTATGGAATCGACCAACAACGGTGTGTTCAGGGCGCGCATCGGGCGTGTGTCGCCTGAAGGCACCACGACGCCATGTAGCCAGTCCGAACCCGAACCGATCGCATGTGGCTCGGTCGTCTACGTCAACTTCGATGTCAACTCCGCGACTATCCGACCCGACTCGACCCAGGTCCTCGACGACTTGTACGAAGACCTCGGCGCACAGGAGGCGACGGTCGTCGGCCACACCTCCACCGAGGGCGATGCCGACCACAACCAGGACCTCTCCGAACGCCGCGCCCAGGCGGTGGTCGACGAGCTGGTCGCCAGAGGAATGCCCGCCGACCAGATCTCGAGCGAGGGCCGCGGCGAAACCGAGCCCCTGGTGCGTGAATCCGACGAAGCCTCACGCTCGATCAACCGCAGGGTCGAGATCGCCTGCGGATGATCGGAGCAATCGTCGGCCTCAGCCGACGAGCGTGAACGGCGTGAAGCTGGTTCCGTCGCTGAAGGTGAGCCCTTCGACGTAGAGGCTGTAGCCGATCTCGTCGAGCTGGTCGATCGTGATCGAGCCCATGGTGGCGAAGTCGCTTCCCAGCACGGGCTCGGGGCCCGAGCCGTCGGGGTCGTAGTAGACGCAGATCCCAGTGCTCGTGTTCGGGTCGTCACACGAGATCTCGTATGTTCCCAGTTCGCCGGTCCAGGCCTCACCCCACTGCGTGTAGAGCTCGAACGACAGGAAGAACCCGTCGGAGTCCGGATTGGTGTGGATGTGGAAGTACGGGTCCGCATCCGCGTTGGTCACGGCAAAGAACGGGGTAGAGGGCAACGCCGACCAGTCGATGGCGACAGTCGCCCCCTCGGTCACTCGCCAAACCCCCGTGGTTCCGCCAGTCGCCGACCCGTCGGAAGCCTCGGTGCTCGGGCTCGCATGATCCGCTGGAATCGACATGTTCTGGTTGACGGTAATGAAGTCACCGGTTTCGCCGATCTGGATCACCGCGGTCAATCCGGGGTTCGCTGGATCGGTGATGTTCAGCGCGACCGTGCCACCAAGATCGATCGGTTCGTCGACCGAGTAGCCCATCTCAGGCAGAGTCATTTGGTAGTGAGCGACGATCTCGGCGACGGTGGCTCCGGTCACCTCGAACACGACGCTCTGGTCGACGCCGAACTCGGTCTCGTTGACGGTGAAGGGCGCCCAGTCGGTTTCTACCGAGTTACCTGGCGGAAGCCCAAACACCGTCTCGAAGTCGCCGCCACCAGGGTCAGACTGTCCGGTCGCGTCAGCGTCGTCGCCATCGGATCCGTCTTCTGAGGAATCACCCGATCCGCCTGAGCCTCCGGAGTTCGACTCGGAATCCGAGTTCGAACCTGTCTGCGACTCGTCATCTGTGCCCGACGGCGCACCCCCGGCATCTTCGGCCGACTCGCCACACCCAGCGGCGAGGACGAGACAGACCACGAGGGCCCCCAGCAATCGCCAGATCTTCATGGTTCCACCCTTCTGAGATGAGTTGACCCCATAAGTCGGCCAACTCACTATCCCTTCAAGCAACAAGTGCCGCGGCTGCTGCTGAGCGTGGGTGTGCAGGGTCCGTTACGCGCCGTCGAAGTAGCGGCGATTGGATCGGGATAGCGGCCGGCCGGAACCGCAGACGGCAAGGGCCCCAAAACAAAACCGATGTCGTTGTGGGCGTGGCCGGCGGGCAATTCGCCGGCCAGGACGAAACCGAGCCAGGCTTCGCACCCACCACGGTCAGCCCGGCAGATGCAGGTGCGGTCCGTGTCCTCTACACGATCGCAGAGGTCGAGCAGCTAATCGACGACTACGGCAACTGCATCATGGCCAACCGCGACTCCGGAGCGTTTGCAATCCAGCTCGACCGGGTCAAGGGCACAATCGGCCAAGCCCAGACATCCCACAAGGACCCCGCAGCTCTCGACGCCATCGATGCAGCCGAATCACTCTGCGACTCCAAGTTGGCGTTCTCATCCTCGATCAGCCTCGCCGACCGATACGACGAACCAACACCCGACAGCGAATGGATCGTGTTCGGCAAGAACCCAACCGGATGGGAAGACGCCGACTGGATCATCGAGATCCACCTCGACACGGACAGGCCACTCAACCGGCTCGACCCGATCGGCCAATTGCTCGCCGACCATCCCGACATCGCCTCTGGCACCTTCCAGGCACCATCGACCTACCGCGTCGTCCCCCGACAAAGCCCCATCCCCGAAGACCTGATCACCGCCATCACAGACCTCGACGAAGTCGTCGCGGTATGGAGAATCGCGAAACGCACCTAGCGACCTCGCAAGCGGGCACTCATCCACAACGCTGGCAGCCCGCGGAGCGCCAAAACCAAGACGGCCAGGGCGTTTGCCCTGGCCGGAGTGGTGGGCGATACAGGAGTTGAACCTGTGACCTCTTGCGTGTCATGCAGCCCGTGGGGTGTCCGGCGGGGTCTGTCGCAGTCTGCCGACATCCGGCTGGGTTCGGTCGATCTGGGGGCATCATCCCTGGTCGGAAGGGGTTTCTTGTCCGGGTTGTCCGATGTCGTCCGCCGTTCCTGGTGGTTTGGCTGAGTGGCGAGCAGCCGGTTCGTTCGGGAACCGTTGGCTACGTTCTTGGCTACGTCGCGATCCAGCGGCGTCGGTGCCACCCGCGGCAGTCCCGTTCTCCGCAAGGATCGCTTGCATGGACGTCTCCTCGTCGTATCGTTGACTGAGGCGAACCCGATACTCGTCGGAGACTCCTCGACACGGTCGAGCATCGAGGCAATAGATTCGCGGAGCCACTCGACTGTCCACTCCACTCATCGCACATGTCGGGCGCGCAGGGCGCGAGGACCACGCCGTCACGACCACCTGGCACACCGCCACCGACCTGCGGCAAGAGGTGTTGCAGCGTCCGCCCACGCTGGCGACTCCGGCTCGGACCTACCGGTGCTCCTCCGACTGGGGGTGTCGAAAGAGCACAGCTCGCGGATCCAGCACCGGACAAGGTGCAGCCGATGCGAAACCCATCTGACCCGCCAGTGCGCTCGATTCACGACGGGAACGTCGTGAATCGCAGGCCCACATCATCCCACCAGACTTCGAGGTCAACCACATTCTCATCGTCGAGTCTGGGTAGGTCCTCGGGCAGTACTCCAGCGACGACAACCCCTGATTCGCACTGGGGCGGGTACGACGTCAGTGTGATGGCACACGACACGACAGCATCTTCGGGCAGCGGTGGGGTATCGGCGGGCGAAGAGGTGAAGCGGGTGATGTTCGCCAATAGGCGCAACGTCAACAGGTTCGGTTCCTTACCGGACAGTGACCTGCCGACCGCATCCCACCCGTCGGGCCACGACTCCTGCGCCGGGAAGCCGGCAGGCACTTCGATCTCCGTTGTCGACTTCACCGGGTTCTCGTCCGATACTGCAGACGACTCAGAGCCGCTTACGAGGGAGTCTCCGCACGAAGCGAGCGCTACGACCGCGAGAACTGGGAGCAGCAGGGAGAAAAACCTAGCCAAGCACCATCGTGGGATCACTGACCTCGACCTCTCGGTAGCGGTTGTTGCTGTACAACTCGAAACGAAGACCCGTTCGCCCGACCGGGAACGACACGGTTGTGTTGACCCACACTCGCGCCCCAGCTGGAATCGATGTCGATACGAATCTGACATCGACGCTGTAGCCGCTCCAGACTGCGAGGGTGATCGGACAGGATGAAGAGCTGGCGCACCGGATATGTGCTCCGAGGCCGATTCTCCGGTTCGCTTCGACCCATACTCCAACGTCCTGCTTCAGTGAGCAGCTCGAATATGAATTGGAACAGTCGATCAGAATTCTGCCGGTGTCCGCGTACCCGTCATCGGTGTCAATGTGGCTGAACTGTGAGTTGTCGGGCCAGCCGGTCCAGCCAGCGGTGTTGACGTTCCAGCGCGTATTCGAGAGTCTCTCTGGCTTGTCATCGATTAGGCGAAGCTGAGCCGAGTTGCCACCGAGCGGATCGATGGTGTCCATGTAGATGTCGATCGCTGTCGCGGAGTCGACAATGGCACCAGTGCCCGGAGCGTTTATGTGCGCCTTTGCCACGGCGAAGGCCTTGGAACCTATGTGCCAAAGGCCCCCGGAGTCACCCAAGACAGTCGTGGCTCGGTCAAACCAAGCGAGAGGTAGGTCAACGCTTGGTGCCTCGACGTCGTCGATGTATCCCTTGAACTCCGCTCCGCGACACGCGGAGGACCGCGCTGCTGACAGCGAGACCCAGGTGCCGACCGTAGGGGTGTAGTTGACGAGTCCGGTGATCTTGTAGTTCTGATCGGATGCACAGCGGTAGACGTGGTTGCTTGCATGCCAATCTGGCCAGGGAATCGTGGTGACGTCCAGACCAGCGGTGCCCGACATCTCTTGCGTCCATGACACGTTCCACCTGGCCGTCCCCCAGTTCCCAGCGACTACTGGGTCTGGGAATCCTGAGGTGATCGTCTGGTAGTTGGAGGGAGCGCAGTGTTTGGCCGTCAACATATACGCGTCCAGCAGCCCGAATCGGATCGGAAACGCGATTGAACAGATCCCCGACGGGGTGCCGATTCCAGTTCCACCTCTCAGGTACCCGTAACAAGAAACGGTGCTGTCGCACCCGGCGCTTGTGTCGATCGTGATCGGCGCGCCAGGGACGAATCGGACTCCGATGTCGCTCAGTTGCTCGATCTTCAACACACTCGCAAGCTTCTCAGAAGTCAGGTCTCCCTGAACCAGCACCTCGTTTTCGGCGATATCGAGTTGAATTCGCTCAACGCCATCGACCGACTTGAGACTGACGGCGACAGCCCTGAGATCGCGCAACGAGTGGGCGACTGCCCGCGTGCCGATGTGATCGGAGCTGAGGCCCGAAACATTGACCGCTTCTCTGATCAGATCGACCGCAGTGGAGGTGTCCAGGCCTGCAACAAGGATCGTGAGAGTTCCCCTTTCGAGATCCCATTCGCCGCCTGCGTACCACTCTGTCTTCTCGAGTTCTGAGAGCCACTTGCCCTCGGACTGCTGCGACTCGAGGATCCAGGCCACCTTTGAAGCTTCGGAAGCGAGAAGCCGGGCACCTATTGAGTTCACGCCGAAGAAGGCTGCCTCAGGATCCGCTGCGAATACCGCGGGGTCATCTATCTCTCGGAGGCCGAATGATGCGCGGGTCGTTGCCTCTTCCTGATCGACCGGCGCTGAAACGTCCTCGACCGCCCAGTACTCGTCGGCGGTCATCGGGGCGGGCTCTACTACGACTGGCGGCAGCTGGATATCACTCGGCGGCTCAGGTTTCGGCAAGACAGATGCGTCGTCTTGCACCACGAGGTCACGACCATTCCACTCGCCGGGGTCCGTCTCGGCGCCCGCTGCACTCGCAAGCAATCCCAACATTGCCTAGGCAATCAATAGTGGCTTCACGACTTACCTCCCGACCGATGGTGCCGTTGTCATTCGCTGAAATCTCAGATTCAACGCCACCAATATTTCGGAGCATGGCGACTCGCGCGACCGATGTCAATGTCCAATTGCCGGTTCATAGTCGGCCACAAGCCAGGTCGTAGCGGCCTCGCGTTATCCGACACCCTGCCGAGTTGCATCCTGCTTAGGACCGCCGACCGCCCACAGCGGCCCAGCCGGCCGCAGGGGTGGGCCAGGGGAGTCACCGAGCAGCCCTGGCGGAAGCCGGCTCATCGACCGGATTGTGCAAGCGGGTGACCAATCTCGTCGCCTCGGCGGACCGAATCACTGCCGGGCCTGGGCGGCTGGTTCAGCTCGATGGGCTAGTCGACGAATTCGGGTGCTCGCAATCGATTCCGGGTACTCCATCCCGCAATCTCGACGCGCCCGTCGCCAACCGATCTGAAGAATTCCCAACCAGTCTGTCGCGTTTGGCCGGTCGGGAGGTCCCTGGGGTGGGGTGTGCGGACTCGGTTTGAAAGAAGGACTCAGTTCTCGGGTGTCCCTTTCGGCGACTTCGAGAGGCCACAGGTGTGTGGTCCCGGTCCGCTGTCTCGTGGAGGAGTTGACGTGAGCCACATCCCGAATTGTCGACCGGCCCCGCCGGAAGCCCGCCTTGAGACCCAGGACTTTTCCCGTGGGTAGGCGCGGTTTGCGGCTCGTGTACACGGTGCCCGAAGCGGCCGAGCTTTTGGGGATCGGCCGTTCGACTGCGTATGAGTACGTGGCGAGCGGCGAGATCGCGACCGTTCGTATCGGTAGCCGTCTCGTCGTGACACGTCCGGCTCTTACCCAGCTGCTCGGCGTCGAGCCGCCCCTGCCCGCAGAGATGGACGCAGTCCGCGCCGCTCTCCGCACGTCCGCTGCAACGAGCTCCTCCGCTTCGAAGCGACCTACCCCTTCGTCTGACGCCAGTCAAGAGCGTCTCCCCTTCACCGCCTGAGGACCCTGTGATGCACCTACCGACCATCTCCCGCCACCTACCGCGATTGAAGACAGACGGTTGCACATTCAGTGCCGGTAGGTGGTGCAGACCTATCGGGATGTGCAGTAGATGACCGCCCGAGTGACGACGTTGAAGGGCGCCAGCGCTGGCGCCTACTACGTGGAGGCCCTGCCGTCCTACTACCTGGACTCGGGTGAACCGAAGGGTGTCTGGCACGGCCGCGGTGCAGAGCTTCTGGGCCTGCACGGCGAACTCATCGACGACGAGTTCCTGGCGGTGATGGCCGGCCTGCGCCCAGGCACTGATGGCGAGGTGCATCTGGGGCGGGTGATGGGCGACTCGTCGGTTCGGGGGTTCGACGTGACGGCGTCGGCGCCGAAGTCGGTGTCGGTCATGTTCGCAGTCGGCGACGACGACACCCGCCGACACGTCCTGGAAGCCCACGACACCGCAGTCAGGGTGATGATCGACTGGATCGAAACCCATGCTCATACCCGGTTCCGGATCACCGGGCAGGTATCGGTCGTGGACGCCGAAGGGATCGTGGCGGCGGCGTTCCGCCAGCACACCTCACGGGCCCTCGATCCGCAGTTGCATACCCATGTGGTGGTCTCGAACCGGGTCCGCTCACCCGATCGACGCTGGCTCGCGTTGGACGCTCGGAGTTTGATGTTGGATCAGCGGACCCTGTCTGCGATCTACCACTCGACGCTGCGCTCGCAGTTGTCGGGCCGGCTGGGTGTGGTGTGGGAACCGGCCGAGAACGGGATCGCCGAAATCTCCGGCATCCCCGAGGCCGTGCTCGAGGAGTTCTCCTCGCGCACTCTCGATGTGCAACGAAGGATCGATGCGAAGCTGGACAGGTTCATCGACACGTTCGAACGCCAGCCGACACCGAGGGAGCGGTGGCGCCTCGAACGCGAAGCCGTCATCGACTCCCGCCCCCTCAAAGCGACCGCGGTTGATGGCGAGTCGCTGCACGAGGGGTGGACACGCCAGGCCGACGCGACGGGTTTCGACCCGTACTGGCTAGTCGCCGATGTCGTCGGCCCACCACGCGCCCAAGCTCTCGACACCGACATCGCATCTGCGGCTGTGAAGGCTGCGGTTGACGCGCTTGTGGAGCGCCAGTCAAGCTGGCGTCCAGCAGAGCTGACCCGAGAGATCGCCGCCACCCTGCCGACCGATATCGCCATCGACCCGGCCGAGATCGTCGGCGTGTTGGATTCGTTGACCTCCCAGGCGATCGCGGCTTATTGCGTCGACATTTCCCGACCTGTCCCTGATGGTGTCGCGGTGCGCCGTGATGGCCGCCCTTTCGCCGAATCTGTGGCTGATCGGGCGATCACCACACCCGAGATCCTCGCCCAAGAAGAACGACTCACCGCCTGGGCCCAACGACGGCTGGCAGACCCAGGCCTCGACTCGACTACCGCGCCCGACCTGTCCTCGCGCCGATTGACCGCACCCCAAGCCCAGACCGCCGCCGCAGTAGCTGGCACCGCCGACCTTGTCCTGGTGGTCGGGCCCGCCGGTACGGGAAAGACCACCGCCCTCGCTCCCGCCGTGGCCCAGTTGCAGGCAGAAGGCCGTCCGGTGTTCGGGGTCGCACCGTCCGCCGCGGCCGCTGACGTGTTGGGCTCCGAGACCGGTGTGGGGGCGGACACGATCGACAAGCTCCTCGTCGAACACTCCGGGCGCCGCCCACCCGATCACCGCTATGACCTTCCGGCAGGGTCGACGATCATCGTCGACGAGGCCGGGATGATCGCCACCGACCGCTTCGACCGCCTCGCCGAACTCGCCGACACCAAAGCCTGGCGCATCGCGCTCGTCGGTGACCCGCTGCAGTTCTCCGCCGTCGGCCGGGGTGGCATGTTCCAGTTCCTCCTCGACGCCCACGGAGGTATCGAACTCGACCAAGTCCACCGATTCATCAACCAGTGGGAACGAGACGCGTCACTACAACTGCGCCAAGGCGACCCAGCCGTCGCCAAGATCTACGACCTCCACGACCGTCTCCACGGTGGAACCCTCACCCGCATGACCGGCCAAGCTCTCGACGAATGGTGGACCGCACGCCACAACGGCGACAACGTCGTGCTGGCTGCGCCAACCAACGACACGATCATCAACCTCAACCGTGCCGCCCAGCAGATGCGCCTCGACGCCGGGGAACTCGACCCCCGAGGCCGCACCACAGAAGCCGGCCCGGCCCGCTACCAGATCCACGTGGGTGATGAGATCGTCACGCGGCAGAACGACCGCCAGATCAGAACCGACCGCGGCCTCGCAGTCCACAACCGAGACCGATGGCACGTCGACACCGTCCACCGCAACGGCGACATAACCGCCTACGGCACCACAGGCCGTGTACGGCTCCCAGCCGGCTACGTCGCCGACCATGTCGAACTCGGCTACGCCCAAACCAGCCACGCCACCCAAGGCAGAACCGTCGACCGATCCATCCTCCTACTCGACACACCCTGCGACGTACGCGGGATCTACGTACCAATGACCCGCGGACGCGAACACAACAGCGCCTACATCGTCACCACAGGCGAACAGACCCCGGCCGATGTGTTCGCGGAGTCGATCGCCCGCAGCTGGATCGACCAACCCGCCCTCGCCCGCCAAACAGAACTCACCGGCCAGAACCTCCACAAGCCCGGAGGCCTTCCCGCGGTCGAGCTTCGAACGCTGCTGCGGACGCGGACCGATCTCAACCGCCAGATCGGCCACATCAACAACGACAGCCGACAGCTCCCAAGGCAGATGGCCCAACTCGAACGCGCGAAAGAGCAGGCCGTCTCCCAGCTCGGATCCGACCGGTCAAGACTCAAACATGCCCACGACACCCTCGCCGCTCACGACAGGCCCCTCCGACGCCGAGGCCACGAAATCGAAATCGCAAACGCCCACCGGGCCGCCGACTACCTGCCCGCCGACATCGACAAGACGGCCGCCAAGATCGCCGAACTCGACACCAAGATCACCGACCTGCACCACAAGATCGAAACCAACAACAAGCTCTCGCCGTCGGTGCCGCAACTTCAGAAGCGGCTCGACAATGTCAACGACCGACTGCACGACGACTTCACCGTCCGGCGACGCCAGAACACCCTCGACCCACCAGCCCACGTCACGAATCAGATCGGCGAACGCCCCACAGGCGGACACACAGCAGACGCCTGGGACCGCGCCGCCGCCCAAATCGACCAACACATCACAGCCTTCGGACCCGCCAAGTTCCTCCAAAGCGGATCGGGGCTCCCACACCCCGCCGCCCGCGAAAGCCACGCCATCACCGGAGGCCTCATCCGAGGACTCCGAGACACCAGATCCCGAGAACTCGACGGCCCATCCCTCGGCATCGGGAGATGAGCTCGGACAAACTCGCCTTCTGCCTCCGACCGGGCAGGAGGGCGATAGTCGGAGTTCCGAGCTAGGCCCGCCGCCGCAGCCGTGGACATGACCACCCCCGACGTAACGGCGGGGTGACAGTCCGCTGCAACACTGCTTTCACCTGCGGTCTCGCCCCTAGCCGCCGGCTTCGATAGAGGTGACCCGGCCGAATCCTGAGACGACCGAGGCACCGAGCATCTCCCTGCATCGCTCCAACAGCGCAACTGCGGAGGCGTCAGCGGCCTCCAGAGCCTGCAGGACGGAGTACCCGCCACCGCCGCCCAAGATGCGGTCCCCGGCTTCGATCGTCTGTCCGTCGGCTAGCACGATCTGCTGGTTCTCGTCGTCCCACCGGGTCCCGAAAGGCCAGCCCACGAGATCTCTGCCGGGCCCCTCAGTCAGATACACGCATCCGTCGACGATCTCGATCGTCCCACCGAGCCCTGCGGCGTTGATGACGTCGGGCGCGCGGGCGGCTACGAGCAAAGGACCATCGGAGGTCAACCCCTTTGCCTCCGCGATCTCCTCCACGGTCGAGGCCGTGGTCTCCACAACAGAAGTAGTTGGCAACTCGTTGCCCCTGTCTTGGGTCGAGTCGCAAGCCGCCACCAGCAGCAGGGTAGCGAGAGCGGCCGCCAGCACTCGTTTAGCAGACTCGGCCGTCATACGCTGATGCTCCAGACGTAACCCTATTCGCGAACTCCGTGCTTCCGGTGAAGCTGTTGACCACCGTCGTCCAGGCGGCTTCACTCGTCAACTGGTTCGCCCAAGACGTCAACCCGCCCGAGTCCGACGGGCGTCCCATCATCGTCCAGTACGCGAGTTCAACCCTTATCTTGCGTCTGTCGTAGGTGTTGATCGGGTACCGGCCCCTGAACTCCGAGCTTGTCAGAATACCGCTGGCAACCTCAGCCGCCCTGGGCACTGTGCACAGATCGAGTTTGTTGCGCCAGTGGTTGTAGCCGTTCAGATCTGCAAAGCGACCTAGGCCGTGCTCGTACATCCCCAACACGAAATCGCGGGCTCGGTCCGTCGTCGTGTACACGCTCAGGCCCGACTCCACGTCGGCCAAGTGCTGTACCGAACCGATCACAGCCTCCCCGTTGCTGTCGTAGGCACCCTTGTATACGCCAACAGCAACCCAAGGCGCGGTCTGCCTATACACCGGACCTCCACTGTCGCCCTCCGAACCAGCGACAGCAACCGACCCTCGTATCTGCTCGATGAATTCGACTTGCGTCTGATCGTCAGTTGCATCCTCCCCCACGTCGACAACCGTTCCACACGCTGCTACATCACTGTTTGCGCCGGTCCGACAGATCGACTCGCCGATCATCGACGTGCCATAGGCCAGAGTGCCCGTGACAGTCGTGGCGGAGTTCAAGCCGGTCCTGAGTCGATTGGTCACGAGGAAGTTGCTCTCCTCGATCGTCTGACCATCGAGTCGGGACTGGTCGTAGTGACCGCTTGATCCGTAGGCACCGATGTACACATCGCGGGTCATGTTGAAGAAGGCGGAGTAGGTCCAGCTACCGCCACCACTTCCGGCTGCAAACTGAGCGTCAGGGCCGGTGCCCAGACAGTGACCGGCGGTGAGCCAGTCTCGGCCACCTGACGAACTCTCGACGGCGAAACCAAGGGAGCACCAGCTGTCACTCCAACGGCGCTCGATCTCGATACCAGCACGCTGAGGTGCGCACCCGAACCGGTTGCACGGGTCCTTGCCATGATCAGCCATGACCGTTTCACCAACAGTAAATGCGAAACGTGGCAAACCCTCGAGCGAGAGCGATGCTCGACTAGCCGAACCGGGGCGGAGGTCAACCACGACCTGGTTGTTGCGAAGACTCCAGCCAACGGCTACGACCTCGGGGTCTGTGGCAAGCTCTGCGATCTCATCGCCCAATTGCTCCCGGTCACCAGCCCGCCCGTTGCTCCGCACGGCACTTCGAATCGCCTCCGCAGCTTGCCGCAGCTCGGCAAGTGATGACTCGACCTCCTCAACCGAAACGCGACCCCCGTCGCCTCCCAGCTCCTCGGTGGCCTCCTCAGCCTCGGCCAACCCGCTGTGCGTGCTCAGCAGCGCCACCGAAGGCTCCGAGAATGCCGGCACACCCGCCCAGTCAATCCGAACACCCGCGAACCATGTCCGGTCGTGTAGCTGCTCGACTAGCAGTATCGCCGCATCCTCCACAGCACGTGCATGCAGGAACGCTGCCTCTTCCGCCGCGTCGAGCACCACGCCATACTCTCGTACCTGGTCAATGGCACCTGGGGCACGAACCAGTTCGGCGGTGAGCAGGCGATCGCCCGGCAGACCCATCGCGATGCGTTGACGAACGTAGAAGTCGACAAGTTCTTCGTGGTCACCTGGGAGAGCTCCGTTGGCGAGTTCCTCGGGCGTCTCGAATGGCAGCGACCGATCGTGATCGTACCGAGGGTCCGGCACCGGGATCTCGTAAGCGATCTGACCCGACCCCAGCTCTTGCTCGCCTCCATCCGCAGATACCGCAGGCGTGCTCGCCGCAACGAGCCCAGCCACCAGTACTACGAAGCACCAGCGCTTCATAGCACCCCACCTTCCCCTCGGTGCCTCCACGGTAACGCACTGATCCGTCCGATTTCGCGCACCCTGGGCAGAAGCCACACTTCGGCGCCATACGCCGTACATGCCAGTTGTCTTGATCTTGCCGCCGAATAGGCCGACGCGAGCCGACTGAAAGTGCAGACAGCACAGCGCAGCATGCCGATAGGAAACTTCGGGCCCACCACGTCTCTCGTGTCGGGCCCGCTCGTCCAGTTGGCCTCATCCCAAGCGCTGCCAAGGCCTCGCGGCAGCGCTCCACGATCACCGATCAAGCTGCCCCGACGTCACGTTGCACCGCCGCTCGACAGCAAGTCGCCCCACGCCTGAGCAGCATGCGGGAGGCTGGGCCGGATGTTGTGGCGGTAGCCCTGGGTGGTCCGGGTGTCCACGTGACCGGCGAGGTCGGCAACCTTCGCGAGGTCGTCGAGTTGATCGCTGACGAGCGAAACGAACGAGTGACGCAGCTCGTATGTCGTCCAGTCCTCGCCCACGCCGGCGTTGCGGCAAAGCTGACGGAACGCCCGGCGCATGTTCGCCTTCGTCATCGGGGTCCCATTGCCAGTGCAGAACACAATCCCCTCATCGTCATACAACCCAAGCAACCGCTGATCCTCACGATGACGCAGAAGCGCCGCCACGAGCAACGGATGGAGCGCCATGCGTCGACGGCTCCGGGCCGTCTTCGGCTCGCCCTGGCCGACATATCGATGGTTCACCTCAATAGCCGACTCGGCGACCTCGAGCGTCGGCGTGTCGGAGTCAATGTCGACGTAGGGCCAGCGCAGGCCTGCCAACTCGCCAGGTCGCAACCCGCACATCAGGCCAGTCAGCCACATCGCAGGGCGAGGATCGGCCGGGATGGCCTTGGTCAACAGAGCCTGAGCCTGTTCGAGCGTGAAGCTCTTGCGAGGCTTCGACGGACGCCTCTCGGGCAACAGAACATCGGCGGCAGGGTTCGTCTTGATAGTCCGGTTCCGCTGGCCGTGCTGGAGAGCCTGGTTCAGGTAGTTCCAGTTCCTGTCGATCGTGCTGGTTGCATAGGAATCAACCATCGATGCGAATAGGCCTTCAAGCCGCCGCGTAGTCGTCCGGTCGACCTTGAGCGAGCCGATGGCTGGAATGACCGATGCGCCGAGAAGCTGGCGAGCATTCACAATCGTGTTGGGCGATTTGGTTCTCGCGTGCCGTGAGGTTCTCGAAGGCGCCACGTTGGGACATCCGTCGGCGAACCACGCCTCGATGACCTCGGCGAACGACGCCAGGCGGTTCCGTGGCGCATCGGGAGACTGTGCCTGCACTCGCAGGGTGATCAGCGCATCGAGATCCGCCTGGGCATCGGCCTTGTCGACACGCTCGACCTTGCGACGCGATCCGTCGGGGAA
>JAGQSP010000302.1:0-1780 GCA_020439485.1 Acidimicrobiales bacterium
GGGTGGGTCCAGACCTTCCAGTCGATCTTGTCGTAGGGCAGCGGCGACGGAACGTCGCGGCGAAGGTCCCAGTCGACACCCGATGCCCGGAGGTTGGCACCGGAGAGACCGTATTCGAGGGCGACGTCTTTGGGGATGACGCCGATGCCGCGGCAGCGCTGCTGAAAGACCGGGTTGCCCATCAGCAGGTCCTCGATCTCGTCGCAGAAGGTCCGCATCTTGTCCATGCAGTCCTTGGTCTCGGCGATCCAGCCCTTGGGAAGGTCGTCCTTCAGACCACCGATGCGGTCGAAGTTGGGATGGAATCGGCCACCGGTGACCGCCTCGATCTGGTTCAGGACGCGCTCGCGATCACGGAATGCGAAGAACACCGGGGTGAGTGCGCCGACCTGAACGCCCATGTCGCCGAGGAACAGCGAAATGTTGGCTATGCGCGACATCTCGAACAGGATCGCCCTGATCCACTGGGCTCGGGGCGGTGCCTCGACGTCCATCAACTGCTCGGCGGCCAGGACGAACGGAACCTCGTTGGCGAAGTTGCCGACCCAGTCGATGCGGTTGATGAGGGTTGTGACCTGAGGGTATGTGCGGACCTCGGCGAGCTTTTCGTAGCCGCGGTGCATGTAGCCGGGGATGGGGTCGGCCTTGACGACCAGCTCACCATCGAGCTGCACCGCGATGCGCAGCGTGCCGTGGGTGGCCGGATGCTGCGGGCCGATGTTGAGGGTCATGTCGCCCGTGTCGAGTTCGACATTGACCCGGGCCTCGGCGGCCTGTGTGGCTATGTAGGCCAGCTGCTGGTGTTCAGAAGTTGCGGTCATGCTCCGCCCTCCGCTTCGAATGCAGCCATCACTTCGGCTTCGAGTTGTTCCTCGAGGTGCTCGGGAATCTCTTCGATGTCGACCACTCCGGGCCAGGGCTTCACGACCCGCGCCAGCAACGGGAAGTCCTTGCGAAGCGGGTGGCCCTCGAATTCGGTCGGAAGATAGAGGTGACGCAAGCGCGGGTGCCCGGTGAAGGTCACGCCGAACATCTCCCAAGCCTCGCGCTCGTGCCAGTCGGCGCCTGCGAAGACGCCCGTCCAGGTGTCGATCGTCATCGAGTCGTCGATGTCGGCTTTGAGGGTCACGCCGACACCTTCGGCGATCGAGTGCACCCGGGCGAAGGCCTGGAATCTGGTGTCGCCGCCCGCGTAGCCGGTGCCGTCGGGCAGCTTCGAGCCCGACTCTTCACCTTCTACGACGTCGAACTCGGTGTCTTCATAACGGCCCTCGGGGGCGATCATCCAGTCGATCACCGAAAGGAAGCCGAAATAGGTGAAGCCCATGTTCTCGAGGGCGCGTCCGGCGTCTTGCCAGCGGTTGGCTGCAACCCTGATCCAGACGTCGGTTCCGGGGATGACATGGCTGGCGACAACACCGTCGCCGAGCGCCTCGGTGAGGCGCGCCACGATGCTGTCGCGAAGCTCGTCGGTGACGGGTTCTGGGTTTTCGGTTTCGGTGGTCTCGTCGGCCACTGTTTCCTCACTCGGCGACGACGATTGGATCGCCGCGCCACTTCTCGCCCATGTCCTCGTTCAGGATCCGGTCCTGCAACAACACGATGCCCTCGAGCAGCGCCTCGGGCCGCGGTGGGCAACCGGGCACGTAGACGTCGACGGGGATGATCTGATCGACACCCTTGGTTACCGAGTAGCTGTCCCAGTAGGGGCCGCCGCTGTTGGCACAAGAGCCCATCGAGATGACGTACTTGGGCTCGGGCATCTGCTCGTACAGACGCA
>JAGQSP010000302.1:1942-5225 GCA_020439485.1 Acidimicrobiales bacterium
ACCCACATCGAGCGAGAGCGCCCGAAGTTGAGCAGCTTTTGGATGGGGCCCTTGTTCCAGCCCTTTTCGACTAGGCCCATCGAAGTACTCCCTTGCGCCATGCGTAGCCGAGGCCGAGGGCCAAGATGGCTATGAAGATCGCCATCTCGACGAGCCCGAACAGGCCGTAATCCTCGAGGCCGATGGCCCACGGGAAGATGAACACGGCCTCGACGTCGAAGATCACGAACAAGACCGCAAAGACGTAATAACGGATCTGGCTCTGGACCCACTCGCTACCCGAGGGATCTACGCCCGATTCGTAGGCGATGAGCTTTTGCCTTGTAGGGCGGGTCGGCCGCAAGAAGCGGGCGAGACCGAGCATGAACGCCACCATGCCAACGGCAGCAATGCCGAAGAGAGCGACGACTAGGTAGCTACGGACGAGTTCGGACACGGCAGGAGAGGCTAGTGATCGTTTTCACGAGCCAGCAAACCCCTCTTCTCGCCTCTGGTGGGGATGCCGACTCCACCAAGCTACTAGAGGCCAAGGGCCCTACGGAACATTGTGTTCGACAAGGCCCCGACAAAGCTGGTGCGACGGTGTGGCTTGTACCGAAATTCCGACAGGCGAGCAGCCTCAGACGGCCCGTCTGCCGGAAGAACCCGAGACATCAGCCGCCGGCCACCAGCACGGGTACGGCGTCGCGGGCGAACTCGATGAGCGAGTCGGGGACGACGCCATAGACCAACGTCACGGCGACGGTGGCGGCCAGGACAAAGGCCGTAGCCGGGCTGATCGACAGCACGGGTGCACCGTCGACGTCGGCGTCTCGCATCCACATCGACATCACGATGCGCAGGTACATGAACGCGGTGATGACCGAGGCGACCATGGCCAGGACGGCCAGCCAGTAGACCTCGTCGGCCACGGCCGACTTGATGACCAGGAACTTGGCCACGAAACCGGCTGTGAAGGGCACACCGGCCTGTGCCAGCAAGAACACGGTGAACGCGCCGGCCAACCAGGCGCGACGTTTGGCGAGCCCCTCGTAGCGCTCGATGGGATGCCCACCGTCCCAGCCGAGCACGCTGACGACGGCAAAGCTGCCGATGACCATGAACGTGTAAACGAACAGATAGAACAGCGCAGACGACATGCCCTCGGCAGTGGCGGTCTGGACACCCACCAACACGTAGCCCGCGTGACCCACCGACGAGAAGGCAAGCATACGTTTGACGTCGTTTTGCGAGATCGCCATCACTGCGCCGACGATGATCGATATTGCGGACAGAACGGCCAGCGGGATGGCCCAATCGCCGTCGTTGGCGCCCATGGCCACGACGATGACCCTCAGAAGGGCGGCGAAGGCGGCGGCCTTGGCGACCGAGGCCATGAAGCCAGACACCGGGCTGGCCGACCCCTCGTAGACATCGGGTGCCCAGAAGTGGAAGGGTGCGGCCGCGATCTTGAAGGCGAAGCCCACCAACAACAGGGCTATACCGACGACCAAGAGCTCGTTCGGCGAGATGAGGTTGCCTAGCGTGCTGGTGGCATCGCGCACGACGACCAGGTTGGTCGAGCCGGTCGAGCCATAGACCAGGGCTATGCCGTACAGCAGGAATGCGCTGGAGAACGCTCCCAACACGAAGTACTTCATGGCAGCTTCGCGGCCCTGTGGCCTGCGGAACTGCATGGCCGCCAACACATAGAGACCGATCGACAACGACTCGAGGCCGATGAACATGACCACCAGGTCGTTGGCCGAGGCCATGACGATGGCACCGGTGGATGCACTGAGCAACAGGGCGTGGAACTCGGGTGCGGCCATGTGCTCGCGCCGGAGATACGAGTCGCCGACGAGAGCGGTCGCGATCAGGCCCAACGACACCAAGACCGTGAAGAACAGCGAGAACCCGTCTACGCCTATGGCTCCGGCGACTGTGGAATAGGCGCCCTCGTCGCGCACGTCGTTCCACAACACCATGGCCACGATGACCGAAGCCACACCGGCGATGACGGTGAGCCCGGTCGAGAACCATCCGGGAACGGGTCGGGCCGACAGGGCTGTGATCAGCATGATCAACAGCGCCGCACCCACGAGGATGATCTGGGGCGCCAGGGCGAACCAGTCGACCGAGGGGGCATCGAATGTGCTGAGTTGGGCGAACATCAGTGACCCTCCTCCTCGGACTCGGTGCCGGCGTGATCTGAGTCGTCGGAGTGCTCACCGTCGGCGGGCACCACGACCACTTCTTCGGGCCGCTCGTAGTCGGTGTAGGTCTCGAGGTGTGTCACGAGAACGTCGACGCTGGGCTCGATGCGCTCGAGCAGGAGCTGCGGGTAGACACCCAGGAAGACCATGGCCGCGATGAACGGCACCATCAGCAGGGCCTCGCCCTTCTTGAGTTCGGGCGTTTCCATGTCGGCGTCTGTGGGTTCACCGTGGAACACCCGCTGATAGGCCCACAGCAGGTACAGGGCAGCGAGGATCACGCCGGCAGCAGCCACGACGGTCCACCAACGACGCGTCTCGAACGAACCGATGAGGATCAAGAACTCGCCCGCGAAGCCGTTCAGGCCCGGCAGGCCCACCGACGACAGCATCGAAACCGTGAAGACACCGGCCAACACAGGTGCGGCCTTCTGGATGCCCGAGAGCTCGTCGATGGCGCGGGTCTTGCGCCGCTCGTAGATCATGCCTACCAGGATGAACAGGGCGCCGGTGCTGATGCCGTGGTTGACCATCTGCAGCACGCCACCCGAAATGCCCTGGGTGGTGAACGCAAACGTGCCGAGCACGATGAAGCCCATGTGGGCCACCGAGGAGTAGGCGACCAGTCGCTTGAGATCGCCTTGGACGGTGGCGACTATGGCTCCGTAGATGATCCCGATCACACCCAACGTCACCAGCAGCGGGGCGAAATAGACCGAAGCCTCCGGGAACAGATACAGCCCGAAGCGCAACAGGCCGTAGGTGCCCAGCTTCAGCATGACGGCAGCCAGGATGACAGAGCCACCCGTGGGCGCCTGGGTGTGAGCATCGGGTAGCCAGGTGTGGATCGGCGCAACCGGAACCTTGATGGCAAACGCCAGGGCGAAGGCCAGGAACAGCCAGCGGGCGGTGTTGACCCCCAACGCCTGACGCTCGGCAAGGGCGACCAGATCGAAGGTGAGCCCGCCGTGGTCGGCCGACAGCGACACCAGGGTCAACATCGCCACCAGCATCAGCGCCGAGCCGAACATGGTGTAGAGGAAGAACTTGGTGGCGGCGTACTTGCGGTCGGCGTAACCCCAGCCTGC
>JAGQSP010000303.1 GCA_020439485.1 Acidimicrobiales bacterium
TTCGACCTCGGCGGTGGCACGTTCGACGTGTCGGTCCTCGAGATCGGTGATGGTGTGTTCGAGGTCAAGAGCACGTCGGGCGACACCAACCTGGGCGGCGACGACTGGGACAACGCCGTCATCGATTGGCTGATCAAGCAGTTCAAGGGCGAGCACGGTGTCGATCTCGGCGCCGATGCCATGGCCAAGCAGCGGCTGAAGGAAGCTGCCGAGCAGGCCAAAAAGGAGCTCTCGTCCAAGACGAGCACCCAGATCAACCTGCCTTTCATCACCGCCACCGACGCCGGGCCGCTGCACCTCGACTACGAGCTCACCAGGGCCCGGTTCCAGGAGATGACCAGCGACCTCGTCGCCCGCTGCAAGTCGCCTTTCGAGCAGGCCATCAAGGACGCCGGCCTGTCGAAGAGCGACGTCGACCACGTCATCATGGTCGGCGGCTCGACCCGCATGCCTGCCGTTCAGGACCTCGTCCGTGAGCTCACGGGCAAAGACCCGCATCAGGGCGTCAACCCCGACGAGGTCGTCGGCGTCGGCGCTGCCGTGCAGGCCGGCGTGCTGAAGGGCGAGGTCAAAGACGTCTTGTTGCTCGACGTCACCCCCTTGTCGCTCGGCATCGAGACCAAGGGCGGTCTCATGACCAAGCTGATCGAGCGCAACACGACCATCCCGACCAAGCGCTCCGAGACCTTCACCACCGCCGAAGACATGCAGCCCTCGGTCGAGATCCACGTGCTGCAGGGCGAGCGCGAGATGGCCAGCTACAACAAGACGTTGGGCAAGTTCCAGCTCGTCGACCTGCCGCCCGCTCCTCGCGGAGTGCCCCAGATCGAGGTCACATTCGACATCGATGCCAACGGCATCGTCCATGTCTCGGCCAAGGATCGCGCCACCGGAAACCAGCAGTCCATCACCATCACCGGGCAGTCGTCCGTGTCCAAGGACGACATCGAGTCGATGATCAAGGATGCAGAGGCCCATGCCGAGGAAGACCGCAAGCGCCGCGAGCAGGCCGAGGTCCGTAACAACGGCGACGCCCTCGTCTACTCGACCGAAAAGGCCCTGCGCGACCACGGCGAGTCGATGCCCGAGGCCGACCGCCAGCCGGTCGAGGCTGCCTTGAGCGAACTCAAGGCCGCCCTCGAAGGTGAAGACATCGACCAGATCAAGCAAAAGACCGACGCCCTCGGCCAGGTCAGCCAGGCCTTCTTCCAGAAGGTCTACGAGAACGCTGCCCAGCAGGCCGAGAGCACCGAGTCTTCATCTGGTGGCTCTTCGTCCGATGACGACGTCGTCGACGCCGAGATCGTGGAAGACGACCAGTGAGCAACGACCCGACCAACGAACCCGACGTCGACGATGGTGTCCGGTCCGAGGTCGCGCCCGATCCGGTCGGGGCAGCCGAAGAAGCCGCCCCGACCGAGGTCGACGACATCACTGTCGAGGATTTGATCTCGAGCCTCGAGCAGGTGACGGCTCAACGCGACGAATACCTGCAGACCGCCCAGCGCATCCAGGCCGAGTTCGACAACTTCCGGCGTCGCAGCACGGCCGAGGCTGCCGAGCGAGCGGCTGCGGGGGCCCAACGCCTGGCCGAGGCCTTGCTGCCCGTTCTCGACGCATGCGACTCGGCTGTGGCCCAAGGCGAAGAGGCGATCACCGCCATCCGCAGCCAACTGCACAGCGTGCTCGAACGCGAGGGGCTCCAGCGCGTCGCCGCCGAGGGTCAAGTGTTCGATCCAAACGTGCACGAGGCCGTCATGCACGAGGCCGGCGACGGCGACCCGGTCGTGGCCGAAGAGTTCAGGCCCGGATACACCTTCCAGGGGCGGGTCCTCAGAGCAGCGATGGTCAAGGTCCAGGGCTGAGCTCTGTCGATCCGACCTACATCAACAACGAACCGTCCGCCTGAGAGGAGGTGACCCGTGGCGGTGCAACGTGAGTGGTTCGACAAGGACTATTACGCGACCCTTGGCGTGAAGCCGGACGCAACCGCCAAGGAGATCACCAAGGCATATCGCAAGCTCGCCCGCGAGTATCACCCCGATGCCACGGGTGGCGACGACGAGAAGTTCAAAGAGATCTCCGCTGCCTACGACGTCGTCGGCGATGCCGAGACCCGAAAGGAATACGACGAGGCCAGGCGCATCGGCCCCGGCGCGGCGGGTTTCTCGGGCGGTCCGTTCACCGGCGCCCCCGGTGGCTTCCAGGTGCGCTTCGACGACATGTCAGACGTGGGCGGTCTCGGCGACATCTTCGGCGGGCTGTTCGGTAGGCGGGGTGGCCCCGGAGCGCGCAGCGCGGGCATCCGCGGTGTCGATCAGGAGGCTCGCCTGCATCTGGGCTTCAACGAAGCCGTCAACGGCGTCACCACGACCGTGCATCTCAGTACGGACGTTCCTACGGCGACCGGCATCGAGCGTCGCACTCGTGAGGTGAAGGTGCGCATACCGCCCGGCGTCGACGACGGCCAGCGCATTCGTCTCAAGGGAAAGGGCGGCCCGGGTCGAGGCGGAGGCGAACCTGGCGATCTCTATGTCGTCATCGACGTTCAGCCGCACGAGATCTTCGGCCGCTCGGGACGCGATCTCACCATCACGGTGCCCATCTCGTTCCCCGAGGCCGCGTTGGGCGCATCTGTGAAAGTGCCGACGTTCGACAACTCGACCGTCACGTTGAAGGTTCCTCCGGGCACACGTTCGGGCAAGACATTCCGCGTCAAAGGTCGGGGTGTGGCAACTTCTAAGGGCACAGGAGACCTGCTGGTGACCGTCGAGGTAGTCGTTCCCCAGAAGCTCACCAAGAAAGAGCGCGAGGCAATAGAGGCGCTTGCAGAGGTGACCGACTGGTCGCCGCGCGAGCATCTCGACAACGCCTAGGCCGCCAAACCAGCACATCGATATCCGGGACGATCCCATGACCCCATCTGGAGACAGCAAGAGCGAAATCGCAAGGGCCCTCTACGTGATCTCGGTCGCGGCCGAATTGGCCGGGGTCCATGCCCAGACCCTGCGGATATACGAGCGCAAGGGTCTGGTCGAGCCGGCGCGCACCCCAGGCGGCAGCCGCCGGTACAGCGACCGCGACATCCAAAGGCTCCAGCGCATCCAAGAGCTCACCAACGAGGGTCTCAATCTGGCGGGCGTCAAGCGCGTCCTGGACCTGGAAGCCGAGAACGAACGGCTTCGATCCGAGATAGCCAAGATCCGCCAGCAGGCAGCTTCGGCCATCGAAGAGGTCAGGCGCGAGCATCGGCGCGATCTGGTGCCGCTACAGCAGGCCGTGGTGCGCTGGGAGGCTCACCCCCGAGGCGGACGTTAGGTGGACATCATCGAGCTGGTCTCGCTGCTGCTGGCACTGCTGGGTGCGTCGATCCTGTTGTTCGGCGTCGCATTGTTCGTCTCCAACAAGGTCAACGATCGACGTATGGCCCAGGTCAGCGGGCCATACCTGGTCAGGATCGGTCCGGCGAAGGGCCGTGGTCGCGATGGCGACGATCTCGAAGAGCGATTCGACAGCCTCGACGCCGCTCGGTCTGCGGCCGAGCAGGCCCTGCTGGGTTGGCCCGAGCGAGCGGTTGCCCATGTGTTGGGGCAGCGCACCGACGGCGACTGGGACGTCGTCGACAGGGTCGAGGTTCTCCATCCCTAGACCGAAGACAAAGGGCGAAAACCTGATAACAGCACTATCAACTTTCCTGATGGTGGGGGTATACTCAGATCATGGCAATTGATCCGAACCGCTGGACCCTGAAGACCCAGGAGGC
>JAGQSP010000304.1:0-1786 GCA_020439485.1 Acidimicrobiales bacterium
GGCCACCGCTGGTTCAGGCGATCGAGAGCAGGGCCGATCACCGACTGCACGATGACCTCGATGGCGTCGTCGTCGAGGGCGTCGGGTGTGAGGCCACCGGGCAGATCCATCGCGAAAGGCAGGCCACCGTCGACCAGGACCAGGCGCTCGACCCGATCGGGGTGCCTCTCGGCGGCGTTGGCAACCACGAACCCGCCCATCGAGTGCCCGGTGAACACCGCAGTCTCGACACCCATGTGATCCAGCAGTGCGACGGCGTCGTCGGCGTGCTGCGCCAGCCCGTAGGTACCAGGAGTTGCAGCACTGCCCGCCCGCCCCCGGTGGTCGAGGGCGACGAGGCTCAGCTGTCCCCCGCTGCGTTCGTCCAACAGCTCACCGACCGTTTGCCACGATCGGTGGTTGGCCGTGATGCCGTGTGATGCCACGACCACCGTGGGCCCGGCACCCCACCGCCCCGCCACCAGCGATCCGCCCTCGACAGGCACCTGGAACAGTTCGTAGTGCGTCATGGCTCGAAGGTACCCAATGCGACAGCCAGCGTCACCGGAACACGACCTCCGGCCATCGCGGCTACGTGAACGGATCTGGAACCACCTGGGTGACCCACGCATCGATCTCGGCGACCAAGTCGACGAACCCATAGGTCGTCTGGTTGGGATCGGTACGTTCGTTCAACAGCACCACATAGTCGATGCGACCGAAGTTGCGAGCGATCGCGTAGGTGCCGGGCAGCGAGCCGTCGTGCCAGCCGTCGCAGAAGCCGTCGTTGGGCACGCCGTCGGTGCAGTACGCGGCGAGGAAGTCGAGCACCGCCGAAGCCGGCGCCACCAATCGACCGTGTGCGGTCATGGCCTCCAGATTGAAGCCACCGTCTGGCCAGCACACCTCGGGCCCGTCGAGGTCGAACACGTTCAGGAACAGGCCCTCGTTGCATCCGTACTGGACCTCGCCGGGCTGGCGCTGGGTGGGCAACGTCGAGCCCAGCACGATGTCGTCGCTGACGCCCAGGTAGTCGTGCAGCAAGTCGATGTAGGAAGTGCCCGTGTGGGTCTCGATCGCCAAGCCTGCGATCAGGTACCCGAGGTTCGAGTACGAGTAGACGTCTCCGGGCGCGTGCGGTAAGGGTTCGGCCAGGGCCCAGGCCACCATGTCGGCCTCGTCGGGCAGCCCGTCGAGGCCCATGTCGGCCGCAACCAGCAGCGGCGCGAACATCGGATCGAAACTGAGGTCGCGGTCGAAACCGGCCGTGTGGTCGAGCAGTTGCCTGAGCGTGATTTGCGAGAGCTGCTCGTTGACGGTGCGTCCCGCCGCCTCGGACTGGGCCACGACGTCGACGATGCAGTCTTCGCGAGTGTCGGGGGTGCAGATCACCTGGCTGTCGAGATCGATCCGACCCTCGGAGGCCAGCCGAAGCGCCAGGGCCCTGGTGAAGGGCTTGGTGACGCTGGCCACCCGAAACGACGAATCGACGTGCAGGGGTTGTGTGCGCTCGAGGTCGGACCAGCCCAGTGCCACCTCGACCACGGGTTCACCGTCGACGGCGATGGCCAGCACTGCGGCTCCGATGTCTCGTTCCAGCACGTACTGCTCGAACGAAGCCACAGCCTCCGCCCAGTGGGTATCCGCGATGGTTCCCTCGGCCGGGCGGGTCAGCTCAACGGCTTCGGCCACCTCGATGGCGGTGGGAGCGGGTGCAGCCGTGGTGGTGGGCGCTGCGGTTGTCGGCGCAACAGTGGTCGTTGCACCTTCGGCGGTGGTCGACGTCGTCGCGGCAACCGTGGTGCTG
>JAGQSP010000304.1:1875-3257 GCA_020439485.1 Acidimicrobiales bacterium
CACGCGAAGGCAACACGATGGATTTGGCGCATGTGGCCAAAAGTTACACCGTGAGCGCGCGATCTAGATCCAGCCCACCACTCTCTGCACCATGAGATCCAGGAAGCTGTCGGGTTCGTCGGCCATCTGTGTGTTGAGGACATCGGCCGAGCACACCATGCGGTGAGCCAGCACCAGCTTGCTGACCTCGACGTCCGAGCACAGCATCTGCCACGAATAGTCCTTCACACCCGCCGCCACCAGAGCGGTGTGGTAGCGGCGCAGCATGTGCTCTTCGGCCTCGCGATGCTGGGGATGCAGCGCTGTGGTGACGAAGTAGGCGACATCCCATCCGGGCCTGCCCCGGCCGATCAACTGGTAGTCGAGCACCACCAGCGAACCGTCGGGTCTGAACAAGATGTTGTCGAGCCGATAGTCGCCGTGCTGCAGTGTCCACGGAGCCGAGGCCAGAACCCCAAGCAGCTGGGGTATCCGGTCTTGGACGTCGTCGAGCTTGGCGACCATGTCAGCTCCGATGACCTCGCCAAAGCGGTCGACGAAATCGTCCCTGTTGCGCAGATAGCTGGCCTGCCAAACGCGAGGCGTTCGATCGAGCGGCCAGATCAGGTCGGAGGCCGTCGCCGCGGATTGTGACATCCAGTTGGATGCATGGAAACGAGCCAACACATCCAAAGATGCGAGTGCGTCTTCGAGAGAGCCGCCCTCGGCTTGGGCCGGGGGTCTGGCGTCGGCGATGTCCTCCATGACCAGCGCGTATCTGCGGCTGCTCTTGGTCGAAAAGCCGATGAAGCGCATGATGATCCAGTTGACGGCCTTCACGGGCAACCGGTCGAACAGCGACGCCACCACCTTGTCGATCCAGGGGGCGGGATGCGGGTCGAGGTCGGAATGGAAGTGTTGCGGCATCGGCAGGCCCATGTCGGAGCCGATGTCGCGATAGGCGACGATCTCTCGCTCGTAGACCTGAAGCGCCTCACCAACGCCACGGTTCGAATCGAGTTCGGCCGGCACCTTGACGATCACGGATCGTGGCAGGTCGGTGTCGCCGACAGGGCCCTGCCACTCGATACGGCATCGATACAGATCGCCGATGAAGCCGATGCCGTGGCCGACCCTTTCGATCTCGACGTCGGCTACCGACACGCCAGGCGGGGGCGAAAGGGCATGGGCGATCCACGCCGCATCGATCTCGCCGGGCGACTGAGCGATGACACTCGGCGTGCGCCTTCTGATCAACCCCATGGCTCCCCCTGGGCCGCCACACTAGCGCTGCTGTTGGGACCACCTGCTCTAGTCGGCAACGCAGCGTCGCCTTACGTTCGTCTGATGCGCGGTCGAGACGGACTGATGGTGCTGGCCATCGGAGGCCATTCGCTTCTCGA
>JAGQSP010000305.1 GCA_020439485.1 Acidimicrobiales bacterium
AGTGCCATCGGGGGGAGTCGAACCCCTATATCGACGTTTCCATCGATCCGCTTCGCCGTAGCCCCGGCTGGCAACCAACACCCTATCGGTCCGATGACACCTTACATAGAGTCGATGGACCCATCGTGTAGTGGGGGGATCTGCCACAGAGTTCGTTCGCCTCTGGACAACGTGCCCGGCCGGGCGGATGCTGCGGCTATGGCAGCACTTCAGATTCTCTCCAGTTTCATTCCGCTGCTGATCATCGGCGGAGTCGTTTGGGCCATCGTGTCGTCGAGAAGGTCGAGCCACTCCGAATGGGACCCGGGGGCGTCGGTGGGGCGTTTTCTGGTGTACGCGGTCTTGTTCGTGACGATGGTGGTGGCCTCGGCCGGCCTGTCCGGGGTTGCGGCTCAGTTGTTCACCGACGACGCGGTTGACCGCGAAGGGCTGGCGGTGTCGATGGCGATGGCGATCGTGGCACTGCCGGTGTTCGCCTTGGTGCTGAGGTTCGTCCGAACGAGGCTGCGCTCGCGGCGGGAACGCCAGGCACTGTCTTGGTGGCTGTACTTCAACGTCGCCCAGCTGGTTTCGCTGGTGGTTGCTGTGGTCATGGGCGTGACCGCTCTCGAGCGCATGTTCTCGGGCGAGCTCGGCCGGGCGACGGTGGGATCTGTCCTGGCGGCCGGGGTGTGGTTCGCAATGTGGTCGCTGCATTGGTTCGGTCTGCGACGTGCCCACCAGGTGCCTGGCGACTTGCATCGCGCGGCCGCCGCAGTTGTGGGCCTGGTCACCCTTGCCGTGGGCGCGGTCGAGGTCGTCTACCACCTGTTCGATGCCCTCTACACCCAGATATCGGGCGATCCGTTGCTCGACCGTGGCGGGCCCAGCGGGGCTGCTTCGGCCGCGACGCTGACGGTGGGCCTGGTGGTGTGGGCCTTCTTCTGGTTGCTCGACTATCGCAAGGGGCCGCGTACCACCGTGTGGTACCTGGCGGTGGTGCCCATCGCCAGCCTTGCCAGCTATGTCATGGCTGCAGTGGCCACGGCTCTGGTGGCCAACAGCGTTCTGGTGTGGTTCGTGGGCGATCCCAGCGAGACATCCGCCGTCCGCCACTTCGACCACCTGCCAGCCGAGGGTGCGTTCGCACTGGTCGGCCTGGCGGGTTGGGCCTATCACCGGTGGGTGTTCGGCCAGACCGAGCAGCGCACCGAGCCTGTTCGTGTCTATCAATACCTTCTGGCCGGGGCCGGTTTGGTCACGGGCGTGGTCGGGTCTTCGATTCTGCTGTCGTCGGCGTTGGCGCCTGCTCGCTCCGGCCGTCTCAACACGGCGATCGCCGGCGTGGTCGTCGTGGTTCTGGGTGCCTCGGTGTGGGCTCGCCATTGGGCATCGATACGCCGGGCACTGGGACATGAGCCCGACGCCGAATACGCCTCGACCAGCCGCCACGTCTATGTGTTTGCGCTGTTTGCGGCCTCGTTGGTGACGTGTGTGGTGTCGTTCATCGTGTTGCTGGCCATCGGTCTGACCGACCTGTTCGAGGGACGATTCTCGATGGACACCCTTCACCAGGCGCGGGGTGCCATCGCGGTTGTGGCTTCGGTTGCGATGGTCGCCTGGTACCACGTGCGTCTCTGGCTCGCCGAACACGATCGCTGGACCGTGGCCGACGAAGTGGCAGCAGTTTCGTTGGCTGGGCGCCGTCACCTGATGCTGGTGGCGCCGGCGGGCACCGACGTCGAGCTGCTGGCCGGCTATGTGCCCGGCGCTACGTGGCATGTATTGGTTCGTACGGATGTGGCCGCAGCTCGACCGCCAGATGTGAGCGCCTTCTGCTCGCAGGTCGGCCATGTTGCGGGCGACGCGGTTGTGGTGGTCGAGGGCGACGGCGGGGTCGACGTGATAGCCGTCGACGACATCGATGCCGCACTCCCCCGTGGTGCAATCGACCTCACAGGCGCCGACGATCACGACTTGGTGGTGTAATTGACCCCTCAACCTAAACGAGGGGTCAGCAATGCAGAAGGTCGCAATCGTCACCGGAGCCAATAGCGGCATAGGCCGCTCGACGGCGATACACCTGGCCTCCAACGGCTGGACCGTGTATGGCACGATGCGCAACCTCGACCGGGGAGCCAAGCTGGCCGCCATGGCCGCTGAGGCCGGAGTGGTCGTCGAACCCCTGGTGTGCGACGTAACCGACACCGCAGGAGTGGAGGCCGCTGTGGCCACCGTCATCGAGCAGCAGGGGCGCCTCGACGCTGTGGTGAACAACGCGGGCATAGCCAACAACGGCACGGTCGAAGAGACCGCCCTGGCCGACTACGAGCGGGTGATGGACGCAAACCTGTACGGCATCGTCCGGATTGTGCAGGCCGCGTTGCCGCACATGCGGGCCCAAGGCGAGGGTTGCATCGTCAACGTGTCGTCGGTCATCGGCAGGTTCGCCTCGCCTGGCCAGGCGGCCTACACCGCATCGAAGTGGGCGGTAGAGGGACTCAGCGAAGAGCTGGCACACGAGGTCGCAGCCTTCGGGATCAGGGTCGCCATCGTCGACCCGGGCGTGGTGAAGACGGCGATGTTGGCCAAGAACGTCGATGCCCCCAACGAGTCTGGTGCGTACGACCACACCTATCGCCGGATGTTCTCGTTGTACGCNNGCCGGACTGTCCGACCCGGGTAGCCCTCAAGAGGCCGCCGAGGTCATCTTCGAGGCCATCACCACCGACGAGCCCAAGCTGCGCTGGACCTGCGGATGGGGTGGTGAAGAGTTGTCGCGATCGCACTATGACGTGGCGCCTGAAGAGTTCGTGGCGCTGGGCGCACTTGACGATCAGGGCTTCTACGAAGGGTTCAAGCGGCTCTACGGGCTCGACATCGCCTGATCGGCGGCGCAGATGACCACCAGGCCGGTCTGAGGTGTGCCACCGGCTGGTGTGACCTCGACGCTACCTCCGGCCCATTGCACGAGCATCGGCCCCAGTGGCGTGCCGACGATGCCTTTGGCCCGCAGCAGGCCCCGGGTTTGGGCCAGCTCGCCGACGACGTCGTCGATCGTAACGACCTGGTCGCGGTGGCGAACGGTGATGTCAACGGTCGGTGGAACTCCCCCGGTCTGGGCCGCGGACTCATGCGGATTCGCGCGAAGACGCTCCACCGATCGACACCCCCTGTCGAACGCGACCTGGTTCGAGTCGCTGACCAGATCGGTGCGCGAGATGTGGATCACATCGGCCTGGCGAACCTGGGCCGCGGCTAGCCCGCCGTAGATCGGGTCTGACAGCATCCGCTCGATGCTGAACGGATCGACAACCGTGATGATGGTCGGCTCGGCCAGCACCTCACGGTTGCCGTAGGAGGCAACCCGTGCTGGTTCTGCAACACCCGAGGCTTCGATTAGCACAGCATCGGGCGGGTTGGGCGACGTCATCAGGTCGCGCAAGGCCAGCGCCAGCGAGCCTCCGATGCTGCAGCACACGCAGCCGTTGCTGAGCTCGATGGTTGCGCCATCGTGGGCCACTATCAGCG
>JAGQSP010000306.1 GCA_020439485.1 Acidimicrobiales bacterium
GGACCCGCCATGAGCCAGCGGGCCACCTACCAGTTCGGTATGCAGCTGCCGGCCGGGCCGAAGGGGCACGTCGAGGTGGGCTTGGGCATCTCGACGGCCAAGGCACCTTCGGGACTGATCGCTCCCACACTCGACATCTCCAGAACGGGCGAGGAGCACATCGTCGACGGCGTTCGCATCGTGTTCCAGAACACTCCCGATGCCGAAGCGCCCGCCGAGATGAACTTCTTCTTCCCCGACAAGGGCTGGCTGTGCACCGCCGAGAACTGCACCCACACCATGCACAACCTCATCCCGTTTCGTGGGGCGCAGGCGCGCAACACGCTGGCGTGGTCCAAGTACATCGGCGAGGCGCTGCACATGTGGGGCGCCGACGCCAAGCTGACCTTCGCTTCGCACCACTGGCCGCGTTGGGGCAACGACGAGGTGATCGACTATCTCGAGCGCCAGCGCGACCTCTATCGCTGGATGCACGATCAGACGCTGCGAATGGCGAACAAGGGCCTTGTCGCCTCGGAGATAGCCGAGGTTCTCGATCTGCCCGAGGACTTCCTCGAGTGCAGCCATACCCGCGGCTACTACGGATCGCTGGTTCACAACACCAAGGCGATATACCAGTTCTACCTGTCGTGGTACGACGCCAATCCTGCTCACCTCTGGTCCCATCCTCCCCAGGAGGCCGGCCGGCGCTATGTCGAGTTCATGGGCGGCGCCGACGAGTTGCTGGCCAAGGCCCGCCGCAGCTTCGACCAGGGCGACTATCGCTGGGTGGCCGAGGTGGTCAACCACCTGGTGTTCGCCGATCCGTCCAACCACGGCGCCCGCGAACTGCAGGCCGCCGCACTGGAGCAGCTGGGATATCAGTCAGAGGCGGCAACCTGGCGCAACGCCTACCTCACCGGCGCTGCCGAGCTGCGCAACGGTGGCTCCGAGCCGCGGCGGCGAAGGCGTGGGCTGATGGCTGCGATAACCCTCGAGCAGATGGTCGATGCGCTGGCGGTCTGTCTGTCTGCGTCCGACACCGCCGGCATGCGCAGCCGACTCAACGTCGAGTTGACCGACTCGGGCGAGAGGGGAGTGGTGGGGCTGTCGCACCAAGCCATTCACTTCGTCCCCGACCACCACGATGCCGAGGCCGACTGCACTGTCAGGGTTTCCAAGGCGATCTTCGCAGCCGCGGTGTCTGGCGAGGCCGACGCCGGCCAACTGATTGCCCAGGCCCAGGTCGATGGCGACGTGCAGGCACTGCGGGCTATCTTCGCCAACCTCGATCACAGCCAGACCGGCTTCAACATCGTGCTGCCGTGACGAAGGCATGACTGCGGTCGCGTGTTATGCACTGTCCGGGGCCGTCTCGCTACGTGAGGTGCTGTTTTGTTGTGTTCAGGCGAGTGTCCCACCCCCTGGGTAGGGTTCGACGTACGTCGAACCCTATGGTGGAGGTCCGCAGTGATCCTGACAGAACAACAACTCGCAGCCCAGCGTGACACGGCGAACCGGCTGGTCGAGACCGGCCGCAAGTTCGCCATCGCCCACTACGAGATCGTGGTCGGTTGTGCCGAGTTCGCTGACGGGGTCGTTTGGATCGCCGACGGCGCGACTTCCGCGGCTGCGTGGCTCGCGGAACGGTTCGATGTAGAGGTGTGCACTGTGCGCAGCTGGATCTCAGTTGGTCGCGCTCTGCGCGGTTTGGACGCGACTGCGGTCGCGTTCAAGACCGGCGAATTGTCATTCACCAAGGCCCGCGTCCTGTGCCGTCTCGCGACAGCCGACAACGAGGCCGAACTGCTCGACATCGCCAGAAAGGTCCGCGCTGACCGTATAGGTCAAGCCCTGCACGCCTGGTCACTCAAACACGAACCCCACACCAACATCGACAACCGCCACCGCCGCGCCCGGAGCCTGCGCAGCCGTACCGAACCAGAAGGCACAATCGCCACCAGCCTGCGCCTCCCACCCCTCCACGCCGGAGTCCTCGATCGCGCGGTCGAAGCCCAGGTGATGCGACGCAAGCTCGAACGCGAAGCCGACGGCACGTGGCCCACGCTCGCTCAACAACGAGCAGACGCACTCGTCGAACTACTCACCGCCAACGCCAACCACCGGTTCGAGATCCTCATACACGTCGACCACGAAGGATGCAGGTTCCCTGACGGCACACCACTCACCGACAGCGCCGTCACCGGGCTCCTCGACCAGGCAACCATCCGCCTCATCATCCACGACACCAACAACCGCCCCGTAAACGCATCAGACGCACGACGCAAACCCACCATCCGCCAGAAACGAACGATCCAAACCCAACAACCCACATGCACCCGCTGCGGCACCACCCAACTACCCAACCTCCACCACACCACCCCACACGCCCAATCCAAGCGAACCACAACCGGCCAACTCGAGCACCTCTGCGCCCCCTGCCACCGAGCCGAACACCAAAGGCATCCCGATTGATCTGGGACGGGCGGCCCTACGCCGATCCGTCACGCCCGACCAAGATCGGGCCGGACTGGTGATGGTGTTGGTTGGGGGCGGACACCAGCACACGGGCTAACCCGTCGGCGCCGGGTCAGCCGCAGATGTCGAAGTTGCCAACGAGTGGGCCCATGCCCGCATCGATGGCGCGGTCGCGAAATTCGCTGAGGCCCGGCTGGGCGTCTATCCAGTCGAGCTTGGCCTGCACCTCGTCGGTTGGTGCAGGCACGTCGAACACGTAGGCGGCGAACGACTCGGCGAAGTCTTCCTCTGGCGTACTGGCGGCGTAGGCACCCAGGAACTGTGGTTCGCGCTCGCAGCGGTCTTCGCCGTCGGCGGCGCTGGCGTCGGCGAACGGATCGACCTCGGCAGCCAACTCACCCCAGAACTCGTCGATCCATGCCCACATCAACGAGTCCTCGTAGTAACAAGCCTCGCCGTTGTAGTAGGTGTCGCAGTCGAACTCGGCTTCGGCCGAGCGGTCCATCTGGGTCACGGTCGACGTGAAGACGTGGGTGAACTCGTGTGCCATCGTCAGCAACAACTCGTCGGGGTCTTCGTCGGCGACGGGCAGGTTGATCGACATCTGGAACTGATTGCCGTCGTCGTCGAGCGCATTCACGAACGCCAGGGTCACCTCGTCGCCGGCGTCTGGCGATTCGAACCCGGCGAACAGACCCAGGTCGGTCAGCTGACCCTTGGGGCTCATCGCCGACAGCGCCTCCCAGGCGTCGACGAGTGTCTGATCGTCTTGGCCGAAGCACAGTTCGCCTAGTTCGCCGTCGACCACCCGGTAGGCACCGAGCCAGTAGAACTCGGCATCGTCGCCCAATTCTGTTTCGCAGTCCGAGCCCGCGCCGCCGGCGACATTGCTCTGCGACTCGTCTTCCGCGAACTCGTCGTCAGCGAAGCCCTCTTCCTGGAACTCGTCCTGGAAGTCGTCGTCAGCGAAGCCCTCGTCGGTGTCGGCGCACGCGCCGGCCAGCAACAACCCGGCCAGCACCACGGCCAGTGCTAGACGGCGGGTGGCACGGTCGAATCTGGACGATGAAGCCATGCCTGTGGTTGTCGGCAGAATCGACGGGCGAGATAGTCAAGCGGTCTCGGTGGCGGCCGCGGCGGCCAGCCCCAGATCGGCTATCGCCTTCTCGCGCATCTCGACCTTGCGGACCTTGCCCGTGACCGTCATTGGGAACTCGGTCACGAAGGCGACATAACGCGGGATCTTGAAGTGGGCGATCTTGCCGCGGCA
>JAGQSP010000307.1 GCA_020439485.1 Acidimicrobiales bacterium
GCTGGGGTGTTCGGAAGGCTCTTTGCCACCCCAGAGTTCTTTCGCCTGTGGTTGGCGCAGGTGTTCAGCGCGTTCGGCGACTGGGTTGGCTTCCTGGCCATCATCGTCATAGCAGAGCGCATCGGCGGCGACACCGCCGGCTCGGCCATCGCACTGGTGATGATCGCCAGGGTCCTGCCGGGCTTCTTTCTCGCCTCGGTGGGCGGTGTCATCGTCGATCGATTCAACCGCAAGCGCCTGATGATCACCTGTGACATCACACGCGCCGTGGTGCTGTTGGTCCTGCCGGCTATCGACACCGTGTGGGGTCTGGTGCTGGCGTCGCTGGTCCTGGAGTTGGCGACGTCGCTTTGGGGACCCGCCAAGGAAGCCATCGTGCCCAATGTGGTGCCAGAGGATCAGCTGACCACTGCCAACTCGCTGTCCCTGGTTGCTGCGTACGGCACGTTCCCGTTTGCCTCGGCTGCCTTTGCAGGCCTGGCCCGAACATCGGACTGGTTGGTCGGCACGGGCAGGCTCGACCTGCTCGACGTCAATCGCGAGGCGTTGGCCCTCTATGTCGACGCGGCGACGTTCCTGGTGGCTGCCTCGCTGATCGCGACGCTGCCGCTGGTCGCCCGCTCGGCGGCCGAACGCCGCAGCTCCAAGCGCACCATCGACTGGTCATCTGGGGTCAGGGAGCTGAAGGAAGGTTGGAAGTTCATCGCCCTCAACCCCACGGTACGGGCGGTTCTGGTGGCCCTCAGCACTGGCATGATCGGCGGGGGGATGCTGATACCGCTGGGCTCGGTCTTCAACCATCAGATCCTCGAGGCCGACGACGATGGTTACGGCGCGATCCTGACCGTTTTGGGCGTCGGCGTGGCGGTGGGGGTGGCCATCCTGTCCGCCATCCAGACCAGGGTCGACAAGCGTCGGATGTTCGTGGGGGTGATCATCGCTTCGGGCGTGTCGCTGTTCTTCGCCGTATCGGTCTCGGCCATTCAGGTGAGCCTGGTCGGGGTCTTTGCGTTGGGGTTGAACGCCGGCGCCGTCTACGTGCTTGGGTTCACCTTGTTGCACGAGTCGGTGTCCGACGAACTGAGGGGCAGGGTGTTCAGCGCTCTGTACACCCTGGTCAGGTTTTGTTTGCTGGTTGCCATCGGTGTGGGTGGGTTCCTCAGCGAGGCCCTCGACTGGGTGTTCGAGCAGACCCTCGAGTCTCGGGTCGAGATCGGGTCGTTCGGCTTTGATGTGGTGGGGGTCCGCGGTGCCCTGTGGCTGGCCGGTCTGTTGATAATCGGCGCAGGTCTGCTGGCGGCCTGGTCGCTGCGCGGTGGCACACCGTCCGGGCAGAATCTCGACAGGGCCGAATCACCGGCCACCCCGAACCGGTAGCCGACAGGGAAGCCAATGTCCGAACAAGCAGGCCCAATCGAGATTCTCGGCCAGCCCCAGGCGACCAGACGCCTCAACGCTGCCCTGGACAACCCGGTACCGGCGTACCTGTTCGTTGGCCCCACCGGCGTGGGAAAGCGAGCCGCAGCGGCCCAGTTCGCCGGCGCACTCATGGCCTCCGCCGATCCATCCGGTGCCGAACGCCATCGTCGCCTTGCGGTCGCCGAACGCCACCCAGACCTGTTGGTGTTCGAGCGGGCGGGCCAGACGATCACCGCCGAACAGGCCCGCGAGGTGGTCAGGGTCAGTGCCACCAGCCCCATCGACGCGCCGCTGAAGGTCATCGTGCTCGTCGACTTCCACCTGGTGGGCGACCAGACTGCGATGGTCCTGAAGGCCATCGAAGAGCCGCCCGCCACCACTCGCTTCGTGATTCTCGCCACCGAGATCCCGCCAGAGTTGGTCACCATCGCGTCGCGTTGTGTCGAGATCGCGTTCGGCCCGGTGCCTCGCGACGTGATCATCGCCGAGTTGCTCGACATCGGAATCGATCAGGCCGGCGCCGAAGCCTGTGCCGAGGCCGCTGGTGGCGACCTCGAGCGGGCTCGCCTGCTCGCATCCGACCCAGATCTGGTGGTACGCCTCGATACATGGGTCGAGATCGCCGGATCGTTGAACGGCGCTGGTAATCCTGCCGCCACAGGCGTCGAGCGCCTGCTGGCACTGGTCGACGGCGCTGCCGCTCAGGTCAAGGCCAGGCACGAAGCAGATCTCGACGAGTTGGCTCGTCGTGTCGAACAGACTGGCGAACGAGGG
>JAGQSP010000308.1 GCA_020439485.1 Acidimicrobiales bacterium
CCGACTATGTACCACTGGCCCACGTCGGCCCCGCTCGCATACGGCCATCGGCCGGTCAGTCGATAACCACCCTCGACCCGCACTGCGCGCCCCGGCCTGGTCGACGGCACGCCGGGTATCAGCACACCGGGGTCGGCGCCGAAGATCTCGTCCAACCCGGCGCTCGGCAGCCGGCCCGCGATGAAGGTGTGGGCGCCCGTGACCATCAGCACCCACGACGCTGCCGAGCTGCCGTGGGCGATGATGCGCTCGGCCTCGACGAGGTCGCGAACCGTCATCTGGTACCCGCCGTGGGATGCGGGTGTGACGATCTTGGTGAGTCCGGCCTGATGCATCAGCGCGGCCGCCTCGGGGCTCAGTTGCCTGGTCGACTCGGACCCGTCACACGTGCTCTTGAGCGGTTCGACTATCTCGCCGGCCGCCGTCGCGACATCGAGCATCTGACTACCTCCCCCGGCCGGCGTCTCGGCTGCAGCCGCCGACCGGTTCCTATCCTTCCCGACATGGCAGATCGATGCCAGACGAGCGCTCGCCGTTAGCGTTGCATTCATGACGATGCCATCGGATCAGTCCCCCGACTTCGTGCCGGACAGCGCAGACGTCGTCGTGGTCGGAGCAGGTCTGGCGGGCCTCAGCGCGGCGCGGGCTGTTCACGAGGCCGGCTTGGATGTGTTGGTTCTGGAAGCCTCCGACGGTGTTGGGGGCCGTGTACGCAGCGACGTTGTCGAGGGGTTCACCCTGGACCGCGGCTTTCAGGTTCTGCTGACGGCATACCCAGAATTGGAGACACAGTTCGACGTCGATGCGCTGAACCTGCGCAGGTTCGAGCCGGGTGCGATGCTGTGGGACGGCAAGCGCATGTCGGTTCTGGGCGACCCGCTGCGCAGGCCCAAGACCCTGGTTTCGGGGGCGCTGGCACCCATCGGCTCGGTGGCCGACAAAGCGAGGCTGCTGCGCCAGCGGATCAGGCTCGCCCGGGCCGACGTCGGCGACCTCCTGCGCCACGACGACGACACCACCTACCACGCCCTGTTGTCGGACGGGTTCAGCGAAGCGATGATCGACGGCTTCTTCCGACCCTTCGTCGGCGGCATACAGCTGGACCCCACCCTGCAGACCAGCCGCCGGATGTTCGACGTCATCATGCGCTGCCTGCTGACCGGCGACGCAGCGGTGCCGGCGGGTGGCATGGGCGCCATGTCGACCCAACTGGCTTCGCACCTGCCACCCCAGGCGGTCAGACTCGAAGCGCCCGTTTCCGCGGTGAAGCCGGGCGAGGTCCGGATCGGCGACCGGGTGGTTGCGGCCCAGAGGGTGATCGTCGCCACCGAGGGACCTGCTGCGGCCTCGCTGCTGGGGCTGGACGCGGTCGAATCCAACCCCGCGACCTGTGTGTGGTTTGCCGCGGACGAGGCTCCGGTGGACGACCGCTACCTGATACTGGACAGCAGCGCGAGCGGCCCTGCGCTGAACATCGCAGTGATGTCGAACGTTGCCCCCGAATATGCGCCCGCCGGCAAGACCCTGATCGCTGCCGCATGCCCGGGTATCCACAACCCGCACGCCGAGGCCCCGGTTCGCAAACAGCTGGCGCTCATCTGGGGATCGGCCGTCGAGTCGTGGCGGCACCTTCGCACCGACACCATCGCGCACGGCCAGCCTCGCCAGTATCCGCCGTTCGCCCCCAAGAAGAAGATCGACCTGGGCGAAGGCCTGTTCGTTTGTGGTGATCACCGCGACACGGCCTCGATACAGGGCGCCTTGTTCTCCGGCCGGCGCTGCGGCGAAGCCGTTGTGGAATCACTGGCCTGACCCCGAGGTTGCACCAACTCGACACCCACTGCTCGGAGGTCCCGAATGCTTGCAGGAAAGTCGGCCCTGGTGGCCGGAGCCACCGGAGGTCTCGGATCGCAGATCGCCAGAATCCTGGCGTCGCAGGGTGCGAACCTGACCCTGGTCGCAAGGCAACCCGGCAGGCTGAGCGCACTGGACGTGCCAGGGCACAAGGTGGCCCTCGATCTGAGATACCCCGATTCGTGCTCGGCGGCCGTTCATGCCGCCGTAGAACACGCGGGCAGGCTCGACGTGGTAGTCAACGCGGTTGGCGTGGTGGCGTTCGGGTCGGTCGAGGAACTGTCGATCGACGCCATGGAAGAGCTGTTCATGACCAACACGTTCATCCCGATGATGTTGGCCAAGGCGGCGCTCGGCTCGCTGGACGAGGGCGGAACCCTGGTGAACATCTCGGGAGTCGTCGCCGAGAAGAACCTACCCGGCATGGCTGCCTATGGCGCCTCGAAGGCCGCGGTGCGGTCGTTCGACCAGGCCCTGGCGCGCGAAGCCAGGCGCAAGAAGATCAGGGTCATAGACGCCAGACCGCCCCACACCGAAACCGGTTTGGCCGATCGCCCCATCTGGGGAACCGCTCCGAAAATGCCCCAGGGCCTCGACCCGGTGACGGTTGCCCAGACCATCTGCGACGCCATAACCGGCGACACTGCCGACCTGCCCAGCACGGCGTTCTAGGCTCGTGGGCATGGCTGCAGGAGACAACCCCGGGGGCGACCAGGTCTTGTGGACCCGCCCGATCGACCACGACAAGATCGCCAGGCGACGCAGAAACCTCGGCCTGTACTACGGCCTGCCCAGCCTCGCCGCGCTGATCCTGGCCCTGGTGCTCGGCGGTCCAGGCCCGGCGGCCGGGGTGCTGATCCTGGTGGGGTTGTTCGGGCTGCTCGTGGGCGGCATGGTCTTCTTCAAAGACCTCAACGCAAAGATGGGCGGCACCATCAAGCTGGCCGACGGCAAGCTGGTCTTCGGGCAACGCCAGGTCGACCTCGCCCGCCTCGAGTCGTGGACCACGGTGTCCATGAAGGAAGACTGGGGCGTCATGGATCAGGCGTTGTTCGGCAATCCGATGGCGGGCAACGCGATCACCGCCAAGGCGCTGTTCCGCCTGGCTCACTACGACGAGTCGGGCCAGCGCGGCACCAACCTGGAGGGTGGTCCGGGCTACGAGGTGGTCGAGTTCGCGTGGGCAGAGATGACACCCGAGGTGCTCGACGATCTGCGCAAGACGCTGGAACCTCACCTGTTCGCCCCGTGGGTGCCGTTGGACCAGCTGCGCGGCTAGTCGCCTTTGCTGCCCATCCGATCCTGCGACAGCGACTCGAGCCTTCCGGTCAAGAAGCGCCTGTCGGCCGGGTTGGGATGGCAATCGAGGGCCAGCAGATAGGCCGCCTCGGCCTCGTCGTTGCGATGCAGGCGGCGCAGCATGTCGGCCCGCGCGGCATGGAACAGGTGCCATCCCTCGACGCCCTGTACTGCGTCGATCACCGCCAACCCTGCAGCCGGACCAAAGGCCTGGTCGACCGCCACCGCCCGGTTGACGCGCACCACGGGTGTGGGCATCTGACGTTCGAGGAGCCCATAGAGCTCGGCGATCTGAGGCCAGTCGGTGTCTTGGTATGACGGCGCCAACCCGTGCAGGCACGCGATGGCCGCCTGGGTTTGCATGGGGCCGGGTTGTCGTCTGCGGATGGCTGAGTCGATCAGCGCCGCAGCCTCGGCGATCTCGTCGTGGCGCCACCTGGTGCGATCCTGGTCGTTCAGCAGCACCAGCTCGCCGGCGTTGTCGAGCCTTGCGTCGCGTCTGGCGTGTGTGGCCAACATCAACGACAGCAGGCCTGTGCACTCGGGAACGTCGGGCATCAGGTCGGTCAATAGCCGCCCCAGCCTCATCGCCTCCTCGGCCAGATCGATACGCACCGGGCTGTCACCGGTTGCCGAATGGTGGCCCTCGGTGAAGATGAGGTAGATCACGCGACACACCGCTTCGAGGCGATCGGGTAGCTCGTGGTCGGACGGCACCCGATAGGGGATGTTGGCGCCTGCGATCTTCTTCTTGGCCCTGACGATGCGCTGGGCCATCGTCGCCTCCGGCACCAGGAACGCTCGAGCAAT
>JAGQSP010000309.1 GCA_020439485.1 Acidimicrobiales bacterium
GCCGCAATGGGCACCAAGATCGACATCGCGTTTCAAAAGAAGATCGGCACCGGGCTGTTCGGCGGCGAGGGCTTCATACTCCAGAAGCTGCAGGGCGACGGCAATGTGTTCCTGCACGCAGGCGGAACGGTCACCGGGAAGCTGCTGCAAGGCGGCACCCTTCGAGTCGACACCGGGTGCATCGTCGCTTTCGACCCCACGATCGAGTACACGATCGAACGAGCCGGCAACCTCAAGTCGATGGTGTTTGGCGGTGAGGGTCTCTTTCTCGCGACCCTCAGCGGCCATGGCCGGGTGTGGCTTCAGAGCCTGCCCTTCAGCCGGCTGGCCGATCGGATTCTCGCCAACCAGGTGGGCACGCGTTCCGACGACAGCGGCTCGGTAATCGGCGGCCTCAGCAACGTGTTCGAGAGCAGGGGCTAGCGCCTGTCGAAGTGCTGGTAGTCCTTGCCGGACGCCCAGTAGCCGCCCCAGCCCCACCCCACGGACGCAAAGGCCTCTACCACAGGGCCATCGCCGTGAATCATTCCCGCGACCTGCAGGCCGCGGTCGGCGTACTGAGCGCCTTCGGGCGGCAGCAGGCGTGTGGCCGAGACGTAGGGGTTGAGCAATGGGTTGATGTCGATGGCAAGGCCATAGGCGTGAAGTGACCACACCCCAGGCCGCCAGGCCACCTCGCGACAGTTGAAGGCCGATGTGTTGTTGGCCGCCATCGACAGATCGTCGTCGCCGTCGTAGTTCTGCACCAGCTCCATGCGCTCGATGGTGAACCCGACGTCGAACAGCCTGCGGAACACCTGCACCAGGTCGGCCGATGCCGACTCGTGAGCGACGAGCTGGCCGGTCACCGGTTGGCCCGAGTTGTTCCAGTGGGTTACTTCGATCAGCCGTAGGTCCTCGGGGTCGACGGGGCATCCCGGCCGCCACGACGAACCGAGGTCGTCTGCGTCTACCGAGCTGACGGTTGCGGTGAAGCTGGGTGGTGGCTCGGACGGAGGCGCCTTAGCCTCGGTGGTCGTCGAGACCTGGGCCGTGGACGTCGGCGCGAGGCTGCTGGTGGTTTGGGCTTCGGCAACGCTGACGACGGTGGTGGTCGCGGTTGTGCGTGGGACGGAAGCTTCGGCCTCGACGTCCCGGGTTGTCGCCGTGGCTGTGCACGATGCAACAACGAACAAGGCTGCCAACAGCGGTATGCGGGCGACCGTTGTGTTCAACTGCGACGATGTGAACTCAAGCGGCGAGGCACTCGTCGTCGGTGAGGTCCATCGAACCCTTGTGGCTTATCTGGACCGGTTCGATATCGGGACGGCGGGTTCGCCGGGCCGGAGGTATCCAGAGAACTCCAGGGGCGAGACCCATCACAAGCATCGTGATGAGCAGTGCAACTACGACTGTCATGCTGAGCATCGCAACCTCCTCACCTGATGCTCGTACCCAGGGGCCACGCCCGAGAAACCCTGTTGTGACCATTCATAACGTTGAAACGTGGTATCGGTTCCACAGAAAGTGAACTTGACATCGGTTTGACACGATCTGTTCACAGATTCGACGGCTTGCGAGCTGTGCAAGCGCTGTCAGTCGGCATGGGACGTGACGATCGACAGGAGGTCTTCGCCATAGCGACTGACCTTCGCGGGGCCGAAACCGTGAACGCGTCTGAGGGCCTTGGCATCGGCTGGGCGGATCTGAACCAGCTCGTCGAGGGTGCGGTCGTTGAACACGACGAAGGCCGGTACGCCATCGGAAGAAGCGCGGGTGCGGCGCCACTCGCGGAGTTCGTCGCGGAGGCTTTCGTCGCCGGGCGCGGGCGTGGGAACAACGGATGCCGGCACGCTCGACACGGGCCTGGCCTTGGCTGGGGAGCCAGCCGCCTCCATCTCGGCGAGGAAACGGCTGGGCGCTGCTCGGTCGGCGACCACATCGCAGGTCAGCGATGCGCGGGTGATTGCGACGTGGAAGACCCGGCGTTCTTCCTCGATGTCGGTGCACAATCGGTGCGGGAAGCGTCCCTCTTCGGCCGCCGCGACGATGACGTGGGGCCATTCACGGCCCTTGACCCTGTGCACGGTTGAGAGCCGAACGCCGTCGGGATCCCCCGGTGCCTCCAGCTCGGCTCTGAGCCAGGTTTCGAAGGTCGCAGGCTGTGGGTGGAAGTCGGCCAGGCTCGACAGCGCCGACAAGTCGTCGCCGTGCGTCGAGCGGTCGACGCTGCGCCTACTGCCGTCGAGTTGGTCGAGCGATCCGCCCAGCCCGACCTCGTCACGCAACAGATCCAGAAGGGTGCGCGTGTCGTCGCCGCGTTGGGCCGCGATGCGCACGAGTTCGACGTCGTCGACGAACTCGAGGACCTTTTCCGCGTCTCGATCACGCACCCGGTCGGCAAGGCGCCGAAGGTCTTGTGTGCCGCGATGCTCGCACATCCACTCGATGACCCGGGCGCTGAGCCCCCTGCCAGGTCTGCGGGCGGCCTCGGCGATGTCTGTGGGTTCGAGCCGATCCGAGGTGGCCAGGCGCAGCCATGCGAGTGCGGCCCTGACCCCAGTGCGTTCGGCAAATCTGAGGTCTACGGCCTTGGTGACGGGCACTCCTGCGGCTCGCAGCGCTATCTGAACCGGGGCGAGAGACGCGTTGACCCGAGTCAAGACGATGACGTCGTGGGGGGCCGTCGCTGCGAGGTCTGCCGCCAGTTCGGCCGTTAGTTGCACCGGCGATTCGGCGATGTGCACGGACAAGGCTTGGTCTGGCCCACCGTGTTGCTGGGCCGGGCGAATTTGCTTGTCGACCCGAGAGGCGTTGTAAGACAGCAGGTTCGAGGCCGCCTGGACCACGGGCGCCGGGCACCGGTAGTTGACCTCGAGCGGGTGGGTCGTGGCACCGGGAAACCAGCGGCCATAGTCGACCAGCCAGTCTGGGGAAGCGCCGGTGAACCCGTAAATGGTCTGGTCGTCATCGCCAACGCCGAACACGTTCGAGGCGGGGCCCGCCAGGAGTCGGATCAGCAGCATGTGGGCTGGCGTGAGGTCCTGGAACTCGTCTACCAGGAGGGTTCGGCAGGCGCGGCGGGCGGTCTTGCGGACAGCGGGCTCGGCCAATAGCAGTTCGATAGCGGCAACTATCTGTTCGTCGAAATCGACGAGACCGTGTTCGAACAGGGTGGCGCGATAGCGCTCGACCAGCACCGGCAAACCGTCGACGTCGCCGCCGAAGCTGCGCTCGACCTCGACGGGGTCTCTGAGGCCCAGTCGCACGGCGGTGAGGGCCTCGATCCAGACCGCCAGAGGATCGGAGTTGGCGCGGCGGCGCAGGTCGAGGAGGTCGTCGAGAATTCGCCTGACCGTGCGCTCGTCGACGACATCTGTGCCCCGGCGCGAACTGGGCGCTGCGAACGACCCGCTTCCGCGAATGATCGCCAGGCCCAGGGCGTTGAGGGTGCTGACCTTCAGGTCTGGCAGATCGGAAGTGCGTTCCTTCATCTCGAGTTGGGCGCGCTTGTTGAAAGCGACCAGCAGCAACGAGGACGAGGGCACGTTTCGCTCGCGGAGAAGGTGGCGAGCGCGTTCTGTGAGGACCCGGGTCTTGCCCGACCCGGCGGGAGCGACGATGCGTGCCGCCGCGCCCGTGTGGCTGACGGCCTCGAGTTGGTCTGGGGCCAGCATCGCCGTCGGTTCGACGATGACGTGTGGTTTCAGCGAACCGTGCTCGATGTGGGTGGTTGGCAAAACAGCAAAGCCACCGGCCATCGCCAGGTCGGGGGGTCCGCCATCGATCCAGGCGGGCGACCCGTCGGGCAGCAAGATGTCGGCTCGCTCGCAGGGCTGCGCCCCCAACTCGAAGGCCGGTACCAGAGCCGTCAACGTGATGTCGCCCGATCGGGCATCTGCGCAGTTTGCCGTCAACAGGAACTCGAGCCTGTCCGGTAGCAGATCGAGCCCTGGCGACAACGACCACACCGGCCGCGCAGGTGCAGCTTCGAGTTCGGGAAGTCGCCCCTGCACTTCGACGACCAGGGCGGTGCGCTCGAGCCAGGCGGCGTGAAGGTCGGCCAGCGCCTGGGCGTCGGGCGCCGAACAGTCGACGAAGACGCGGGGGCACCCCTGCCATTCGGCCGGGGCGGGCTGGCCCGGCATGACCAGCACGCTGCGTCCCAGTTCGGCGGGCCCGCGGCCGGCGCTGGGCGCATGGGCTGGTCGGGCGACCGGTGCGGGCTGGACCGAGCCCTCCCCATGACACCGCCTTACCTCGGCCACGGATTCGTGGATACCGCCGCAGTTGCCACAATGGATGCTCGCCATACGTTGTGCGAGGCTACCCAGGGGGCGTGACAGCCAAGCCCCTGAACCCGGCGAGGAGACAACAGTTGAACAGAATCAGACGGTTCATGTCTGCGAAGGGGAAAGCCGGCTGGTGGTTCTACTTGTTCATCCGGACTTCGATACGCCGGGTGCTGTACCCGTACTTCAGGGTGCGTGTGGTCGGCCGCGAGCACCTCGATGCCGCGACGCCGCTGATCGTGGCCCCGACGCACAGGTCGAACCTCGACGCACCGCTTCTGGGCGCAGCCCCGAACTGGCGTTGCAGGTCGTTGTCGAAGGAGTCCCTGTTCGAGAACGCGGCTTTGGGCTGGGTCGTCACCGCTTTGGGCTCCTTCCCGGTCAAGCGCGGATCGGCCGATCGCGAGGCTCTGCGCACCGCCCAGCAGTTGCTGGCAGAAGGCGAACGGGTGCTCGTCTTCCCCGAAGGCACCCGCCAAAGCGGCAACAACATCGGCGAGATCTTCGACGGGACCGCGTACCTGGCCTCGAAGTCAGGCGCACGAGTGGTGCCCATTGGAATCTTCGGAACCGAGGCTGCACTGCCCTCGGGAGCGAAGCGGCCCAGGCGTTCCACCGTGACCATCGTGGTTGGCGAACCCATGGACCCGCCGATCAACCCCGACGGTGGCAGGGTCAAGAGAGAGCACCTGGCCACCTTCACCGCAGAGCTTCGAGAAACCCTGCAGTCGTTGATGGACGCGGCCATCGCCGATTCGGCGAGCCGCTGAAGAGGTTCAGGCCGGAAGCTCGACCGCCGCGGCCGCCATGGCATCGGCTACGAACTCGGCAATGCCGTCTGGCAGCTTCTTGCGGTTGAAGGTGCGGACCAGCACCACATTGGCGCCCTTGTAACGCAGGAGCTTTGCGAAGGCGCGGGTGACCTTGCCGGGGTGTATCGCATGTGTCAGGAACCCCGCCACCGGGATGTCCCAGAGGTCCGGCAGGTTGTAGAGGTTCTTGCGCCCGCCTGGCATGTGCCCGGTGACGATGACGCCGTCTGTCCAGCTGCCGATGAAGACCAGGTCGGCCTGGGTGAGAGCGTCGAGAGGAGCTTCGGCGACGGGCGCCAGCAGCACCTCGCCACCTGCTGCCGCTGCGGCTCCGGCGACGTACTCGGCAGCTCGTTTGGTGTTGCCCGTACGGCTCTCGAACAAAACGACGATCTTCATGGCTCGAAATAGTAGGTCAAGCGTCGTCCACCATGGACATGACGTCGAGTCCGGTCTTTCCCATGCCAGGGGTATCGATCTCGACCACGGGGTCGTCTACGTCGTCGTATTCGAGCCTGAGGGCCCGGCTCATGGTGGCGTGCATGATGTAGGTGGCCGTCACGTAGGTGAACTCGAGGATCTCCTGGTCGCTGAGGTGCTCGCGCATCGCGTCGAACAC
>JAGQSP010000310.1 GCA_020439485.1 Acidimicrobiales bacterium
AACATCATGGAGTTCTGCAAGGCCTACAACGCGGCCACGGAATCCCAGCGCGGTCAGGTGATCCCTGTCGAGATCACCGTGTACGAGGACCGGTCCTTCGACTTCATCACCAAGACGCCGCCGGCGGCGAAGCTCATTCTGAAGGCCGCCGGCCTGCAGAAGGGCTCGGGCAACCCGCTGCAGCCCGTGGGCAAGATCAGCAAGGCGCAGGTCAAGGAGATCGCCGAGACCAAGATGGCCGACCTGAACGCCAACGACATCGACGCCGCGATGAACATCATCGCCGGGACCGCCCGGTCCATGGGCGTCACCGTCACCGACTGACGCACCACCCGCGTGGGAGGGGCCGCATCGCCCCGCTGACCACATCACCGATAGGAGTCACGATGCGAGGTAAGAAGTACAACGAGGCCGCCGCCACCATCGACCGCGAGAAGATCTACTCGCCGTCGGAGGCTTTGGCGTTGGCGAAGTCAAGCGCGAAGTCCGGCTTCGACGCCACCGTCGAGGTCGCGATGCGCCTCGGCGTCGACCCCCGCAAGGCCGACCAGATGGTGCGTGGAACCGTCGCCCTCCCTGCCGGCACCGGTGGCGAGGTCAGGGTGCTCGTGTTCGCTCAGGGCGACGCGGTCGACGAGGCCCGCTCCGCGGGCGCCGACTTCGTCGGTTCCGACGAGCTCGCTGCCGAGATCGAGGGCGGCATGTTCGACTTCGACGTCGCCATCGCGACCCCCGACATGATGCCCCTGGTGGGGCGCCTCGGTCGTGTGCTCGGCCCTCGTGGTCTGATGCCCAACCCCAAGACGGGCACAGTCACCCCCGACGTGGCCAAGGCTGTCACCGAGTTCAAGGGTGGCCGTGTCGAATATCGCACCGACCGCTATGGCAACGTCGCCCTGTCGATAGGCAAGGCCAGCTTCTCGCCCGCCGATCTGTCGGTCAACTACAACGCCGTGGTCGACGAACTCTCCCGGGCCAAGCCCGCATCGGCCAAGGGCCGCTACTTCCGCAAGGTGACGCTCAGCACGACCATGGGCCCCGGTATCCGGGTCACCCCGCCGGTCTGATCATCGAGATCACGAGCTAGCCTCACATCCACATAAATTCGCTCGCCGAAGACATCCGGTGGCCCTGCGGGGCGTAAGTGGATCGAATCCCGATCCAGCCTGACGAGGTGAACTCCTGAACTCCTCTCGGAGCCGGGGTTCGCTGGTGCGAGCCCCGAACTGCCGAGAGGAGGTGAAAATGGACAGAACACCACGTGCCGAAAAGGTCGCTGTGGTCGACGAGGTGCGCAAGCGCTTCGAAGAGTCGAACGCAGTGCTGTTGACCGAGTACCGCGGCATCTCGGTGGCCGCGATGGGAACCCTCCGTCGTGCGCTGACCGCTGCCGGGGGCGACTACAAGGTCTACAAGAACACCCTGGTTCGCTTGGCCGTCTCCGATCTCGGAGTCGAAGGACTCGCCGACAAGCTCGTCGGGCCCACCGCGCTGGCTTTCGTCAAAGACGACGCCGCCGCAGTCGCCAAGTCGCTCAAGGACTTCGCGGCGGGCAACGACAAGCTCGTAATCAAGGGCGCCGTCCTCGACGGAAAGCTCCTGGACGAAGCTCAGGTCAAGGCTCTCGCCGAGCTGCCTTCGCGCGACGAGATGCTCGCCAAGTTCGCGGGCCTGCTGCAGGCTCCGATGTCGAACATGGCCGCATTGCTCAACGCAACCATGGCGAAGTTCGCGTACGGCATCCAGGCGCTCATCGATGCGGGTGGCCCCGAGGCCGCCGCAGGTGCTTCGACCGGGTCAACCGATACGGCTGACGCCGAGGAGCCCACCGACGCCGTCGAGTCTTCCGACTCAGACGACGCACCAGAGCCCGTCGATGCCGGCGAACCCGCCGACGCCGAAACCGAAGACTGATCCCAACTTTCACGAATCGGGCCGTCTCTGAGGAGACGACCGACCCTCTTTAGGAGAACACCAACAAATGTCTATCGACGAGATCCTCGATGCGATCGGGAACCTCACCGTCATCGAGCTGAGCGAGCTGCTCACCGCCTTCGAAGAGAAGTTCAACGTCACCGCTGCTGCCCCTGTGGCCGTCGCTGCCGTTGCTGCCGGCGGCGACGCCGGCGGTGCCGCTGCCGAGGAGGAGAAGGACGAATTCGACGTCATCCTCACCGGTGCCGGCGACAAGAAGATCCAGGTC
>JAGQSP010000311.1:0-1413 GCA_020439485.1 Acidimicrobiales bacterium
CATCGCCGACCTGGCGGGGTTGACCCACCTGGATCTGGGACGCAACGCCCTCAACGGCACGATCCCGAACCTCACAGGCAACGCGGCACTCGAGATCGTCAGGCTCAACGACAACTCGCTCTCGGGCACGATCCCAACCGGACTCGACACCCTCTCGGCGCTGCGCGTGGTCGACCTGGACACCAACTGGCTCACCGGTGGTATCCCGACCACCCTCGTGGCGAGCGCATCGATCGATTATCTCGACCTCAGCCACAACGACCTCGGTGGGTCGATACCGGCGGGCATCGGATCGATGAGCTCGCTGGTGACCCTCGACCTTCAGGGGAATGAGCTGGTCGGCGGCATTCCCGCAGGCATCGGAACCCTGGTGAACCTGCAGCACCTGAATCTGGCGTCGAATCAGCTGGCCGGCACAATCCCGGCGTCGTTCGCCACGCTTACATCGCTGCGCACCGTACGGCTCTACGACAATGCCCTGTCCGGCAGCATCGCCAGTGGCCTGTCGGCCCTTACCCAGATCGAGCTGTTCGCGGTTCACAACAACGCTCTCAGCGGGTCGGTACCGGCAACGCTGTCGGCCTGGACGAACCTGCGGTGGTGGTCGAGCCAGGGCAATCCATCGCTGGGTGCACCTCCTGCGGCCGTCACCGCGCTTCCTCTCATCGAGGTGGCACTGTGGTGATGATCCGAGCCCTTCTCAAGCGCGCCGCGCTGTCGTTGCTGTTGCTGACGGCGTTGGTCGTAGCGTTGGGCGACGCCGCGCAGGCGCTGGGCTACATCGTCGGACGCCCTGGGCCAGGTCGATTCGGAGCCCAGATGGACTTCGTCGACCCGGCCCTGACCCCGTTCGCTCCATCGGGCGAGGTGCTCGTCAACCGGTCGATCGACTCGACCACCGGCGAGGTCGTCGGCCTCGCCAACGGCGACCGATTCGGCGAAGAGGTCGCCGCCATCGGAGACGTCAACGGCGACGGTGTCACCGACATCGCTGTCGGCGCCCGCTTCCACGAAGATGTCGGCATCGACCGGGGCGGCGTGTGGGTTCTGCTGATGCGCCGCAACGGAACCGTCCTCGACTCGACCCTGATAAGTGAAACCGAAGGTGGCCTGCGGACGCGCCTCGACAACGTGGACTACTTCGGGTCGGCCGTCGCCCCGTTGGGCGACGTAAACGGCGACGGAATCCCCGACATCGCCGTTGGAGCGTTCCAAGACGACACCGCGGCGACGAACGCCGGCGCCGTCTACGTGCTGAACCTGAACTCTGACGGCAGCGTCAAGGGCGAGAAGATGATCACCCAAGGGCTCAGCGGGTTCGCTGGCCCTCTCGCTGCAGGCGACGGTTTCGGCAGGGACATCGCCAACATCGGAGACGTCGACGGCGATGGAATAGACGACATCGCCGTCGGC
>JAGQSP010000311.1:1508-1700 GCA_020439485.1 Acidimicrobiales bacterium
CGGATCGAGCGGGTTCACACCGTCGATGTCGGCGGGCGACGGTTGGGGCTCGGCCATAACCGGCCTGGGCGACATAGACAACGACGGCACACCCGACATGGCCATCGGCAGCCCCAACTCGCCCATAGGCGGCAGCGGCAGCGGCGCCGTTCACATCGTGCGCCTCAACTCGACAGGCACCGTCAAGGCGAC
>JAGQSP010000312.1 GCA_020439485.1 Acidimicrobiales bacterium
GTCCTCGGCGGCGCCGGTTTTGGCGCCGCCGCCCATTCGTTTCGCAGCCCGGGCACTTGTAGCTTTCTCGAAGCGAAAGGGGCTGTGAATGGAAATGCAGGGCAAGGTCGGGTTGGTCACCGGAGCAGCCAGCGGCATCGGTTTTGCCATGGCGAAGCGCTTCGCTGCCGAGGGAATGCGGGTGGTGATGTGCGACGTCGAACCAGACACCCTCGATGCCGCCGCTACTCAACTCGCCGACGAAGGGGCCTCGGTCGAGGCATACGTGTGCGACGTGCGAAGCGACGATCAGGTCAGAGGCGCAGTCGAGTTCACCACCGGCCTGGGCGGGCTGCACCTGCTGTGCAACAACGCCGGCGTGTCGGGCGGAGGCCAGTCGTGGCAGTCGAGCGAACAAGACTGGCAGTGGGTCATCGACGTCAATCTCCACGGGGTAGCCAGAGGCGTACGCCATGGGGTTCCGGTGATGATCGAACAGGGCGAAGGGCACGTGGTGAACACCGCATCCATGGCCGGCCTGACGGCTATGCCCAGCACCGCGGCCTATTCAGCAAGCAAGCACGCGGTGGTCGCGATGAGCGAGATCCTCAAGCACGACCTGGCCGTAGCCGGTCATGACGGCATCGGCGTGTCGGTGTTGTGCCCCGGCTGGGTGGTCACCAACCTGATGGAGAGCGACCGCAACCGACCCGGCGGGCCGCGCGAAGAGCCCACCGATGTGTCTGCCGAGCAGGCAGCTTTTCGTGACACCCTCGCCAATGCCTTCAACCGGGGCAAGAGCCCAGACGAGATCGCATCTCTGGTGCACGACGCCGTTGTGTCCAACCGGTTCTGGATAATCACCCACGACGATTGGTTCCCTGGCGCTGTCGGCAGGGCCCAGGACCTGATCGACCAGCGCAATCCCGAGGTGCGCTTCTGGCCCATGTAGCCCGAGTTTTTGCTGCGAAAATGGTCGTAAAGTATTGAAATGACTTGTGCGCAGTGTTCGGGTGATCCGAGGTGTTGATCGCTGCGGCTTGCGCCGGTTGTGGTGACTCCAGGTGGGCTGTGTGCCCGAACTGCCTCGACGCGATGAAACCGGCAGGACCCATCTCGGTTCGGGGTGCTCGGTCGGCGGCCGGGGTCGTGGCCTACGAGGGAACCGCACGGGCATTGGTGCTGGCGGCCAAAGGCCAATCGGGTCGTGGGCTCCTGCGCTGGTGGGCCGACGCGATCGCGGCCGACAGTCCAGACGACATCGACCTGGTTTCCTGGGTTCCGGCATCCAGGTCGGGCCGGCGCTGGCGCGGCCACGATCAGGGTCGTGTCTTGGCCTCGGCCGTGGCCAGACGCCTGGGTCGGCGCAGCCTGCAAACGCTACGGCGACCAACCGACGACACGCAGCGCGGTGCCCATCGATTGCAGCGCTCGGAAATCGAGATGAAGCCTGTGCGTGCACTCGGCGGCGAATCGGTGTTGCTGATCGACGACGTCTACACCACCGGAGCCAGTTGCGGGGTGGCGAGCCGGATGTTGCTTCAGGCGGGCGCTCGTCGTGTCGACGTGAGGGTCATGGCCGTGGTGGCGCGATCGGGCGCGGACCCCACGACAGAAGGCGTACAGTGAGCCCAGCAGACAACCCGATGGAGGTGCCTCGTGGACGTGACGATCTCAGGACGCAACGTCGACGTCAGTCAAGATGTCAAGGACGCTGTGAGATCGAAGATCGGCAGCCTGGACCGGTTCGTACCGGGCCTGGATCGTGCTGCGGTCGTCTTCCGCGAGGAGAAGAACCCTCGAATCGCCGAGCGTGACCAGCTCGAGGCGACCCTCGAGGGTCACGGCCACCACATCCGTTGCAAGGTCTCGGGCATCGATCAGATGCAAGCGGTCGACTTGGCTGTCGAGAAGCTCGAGAAGCAGCTCCGCAAGCTGAAGACGCGCGTCGTCAAGCGGCATCGCCCCAACTCGCATCGCGAGGACAACCATCGTCCGTTGGCCAAGACGGCCGTCATCGAGGAAGAGATCGTCGACGACGACGACATTCCCGAGGCCGAGCTGGTGGCACCAGAGATCGTCAAGCGCAAGTCGTTCGATCTGATGGAGATGTCTCCAGATGCCGCTGCGACCCGAATGCAGCTGCTGGACCACTCGTTCTTCTTGTTCCGCAACTCGGAAACGGGTCGCTGCGCCGTCGTGTACGTCCGCGACGACCACACGCTGGGGCTCATCGACGAGGCCTGATCAGGCCACATCGCGAGCCGCCCGGGCAACAGGTTGCAGCACCGGTACCCTTGGCTTCGATGTCGATCTTTTCAAAGGTTCTTCGCGCCGGCGAAGGCAAGAAACAGCGCGCCCTTCGGGGAATCATCCCCGACATCGATGCTCTGGAACCGCACATGCAAGGCCTGTCGGATGACGAGCTTCGGTCTCGCACAGCCGACTTCCGCAACCGCCTCGACAACGGCGCCACGCTCGATGACGTTCTGATCGAGGCGTTCGCCGTCACCAGAGAGGCCGCCAGCCGCGTGCTTGGGCAGCGTCACTACCCGGTTCAGCTGATGGGCGGCGCCGCGCTGCACTTCGGGTGGGTGGCCGAGATGAAGACCGGCGAGGGAAAGACACTGGTGTCGACCCTGCCCGTCTATCTCAACGGTCTGTCTGGCAAGGGTGTCCACGTCATCACCGTCAACGACTACCTGGCTAGCCGCGACGCCGACTGGATGGGCCAGGTGCACCGCTTCCTCGGCCTCGACGTGGGCCTGATCATCCCGGGCAACTTCTCGGCCGAACACAAGCGCAAGCAGTACGCATGTGACATCACCTACGGCACCAACA
>JAGQSP010000313.1 GCA_020439485.1 Acidimicrobiales bacterium
GGAAGGGTTCGGCTTCGCCGACCAATCGATCGAACGCCGACGCGTCGGCTACAGGAACGGCATCGGGCACCGTGCGCGACCCGGGCCTGACGGCGGCAACGACCTCGAAGGTCTCGGTTGAGCTAGAGGACAGGAGCTGCAGGTGGCGAACCAGGCGGCGGCCCACGTAGCCACCGGCGCCCACCACCAAGACTTTCAAGGGCGCGGTCATGAAGCCAACGCCTGTTCGTAGATGTCGTGGATCAGGTCGACGTGACGGTCGAACGAGAACTCCTCGCGCGCCCTTCGAAGCGCTCCCCCAGCGAGGCGATGGCGCAAGGTGTCGTCCTTCAGTGTCTCGATGGCTCTGGCCAGGGCTGTCGTGTCGCCCGGCGCTACGACCAGACCGGTCTGACCGTCGAGGTTCACCCAGTCGGTTCCCGTGCCCAGCCGGGTGCTGATGGCCGGGAGACCGTTCGCCATGGCCTCCGCCATCGACAGCCCAAATGCCTCGGCCCTCGAAACCGACGGCAACACGACCACGTCGTGTTGCTTGTGGGCCGACCTCACCACGTTGTCGTCGCCGTCGTGCACCAACGTCACACGTCCACAGAGGGCGGGGTCGCTCTGGGTGCGTTGGGTGACCACGTCGCGAAGTGGGCCGTCGCCGTAGACGGTCAGCACGACGTCTTCGACCTCGCGCATGGCGTCGAGCAAGACCTCGATGCCCTTGTAGTAGACGAGCCGCCCGACGAACAGCAGTCTCAGAGGGCCGTCCAGGCAGCGCGGCCGACCTGGCTGTGCGTCGAGCATCCGCGGTGACACTCCATAGGGAGCCAGCCGGACGCGACCCGAGGCCGCCGACAGCTCGGGTGCGTCAACGAGCATCTGGCTGGCCGCAAGCACTGCCCGGGCCCTTCGCATCAGGCGTCGCTGAACGGGCCCGTACACAGGGTCCAGGAACCGTTGCTTGCCCAGCTGCGCATGGAACGACACCACCACAGCCGGGTCGTTTCTGTTGGCGAGCACGCCCAACTCGGCGATGGGGTTGGGGCTGTGCAAATGGACGACATCGGCATCGAGACGCCGTGTTGCCTCGGCGAGCGACCACGACAGCGGCATCGACAACGCCCGGCCAGCCTCGGCGAACCGATGAATGGTCACTCCGTCTGGTCGCTGCTCGGACCGTGTGTGTTTGACACCGGCTACATAGAGATCGACGTCGGCTCCCCTGGCGACACTGGCCGCAGCCAGGTCTGCCATGTATCGCGTGATGCCCGCTGCGACGGGCGGGTTGGCGTCTTTGAATACGTGGGCGATTCGCATCCGTGGGCCGGTCGACCGAACCGCCCTTCAGTCAACATCGAACGATCACTATTGAGTGACTCTTCAAGTGTGAGTCATGGCGGCCGACGGTCCCGACGTGTCATTCGCAACGCAGTTCCCCGGACGTTCACACGACGGGACCGAAACCGAGTCGATGGGTGGTCCGATGGGTATGACCAGCCGGGCGGCCTCACCGTTTCGTCGCGTCCAGGTCTGGACGGTGGACGTCTTGGGTTGGATGGCCGCCGTATCGATCGCGTGGTCGATCGTCCCGTCCGAGGAACAAGTGGCTTCGGTCGTCGAGTTCGCCCTGATCGCTGTTTCGTTGACCGTCGTAGGGCTTGTGACAGGCCTGTACAGAGGCCGATGGAGGCTCGGGTCATTCGACGAGAGCACGGCGCTGATCGCCGTGGGTGTCATCACGGCATGTGCGTTCACCGGTCTGGACGCGCTGGCAGGCTCGGCCCCAACACCGGCTCGCACCGCCATCTGCGGTCTGGGCGGCACGGGCTTGATGGGCTTGTACCGAAGCCTCGTGCGTCGTCGAGATCTCAGAGGTGCCAGGCCGACCTCGCCCGACCTCACCCGTGCGATCGTCTTCGGGGCAGGCACCGGTGGCGAGTTGGCCGTGCGCACCATGCTGCGAGATCCGGCCAGCCCCTACCTTCCGGTCGCAATCCTGGACGACGACCCCAACAAACACCGGATGCGCATCGACGGAGTTCCCGTCATGGGCGGTCGCAACAAACTCGAGCGTGCCGTCGGGGCTACCGACGCCACCATGTTGGTGATTGCGGTGCCGAGCGCCTCGGGCCGACTGATCTCCGAGTTGTTCGACCTGGGCCACTCGTTCGGCCTGGATGTGAAGGTGCTTCCTACGGCAGACGATCTGTTCGGCCGGCGGGTTCGAATCGCCGACATCCGAGAACTCCGCGAATCGGACCTGTTGGGACGCCACCGGATCGAGACAGACGTACGCTCGATCGCCGGCTACATAAGCGGACGCCGAGTGCTCATCACGGGCGCCGGCGGTTCGATCGGAAGTGAGCTGAGCCGCCAGGTCAGCCGCTACGGGCCTTCGAGGCTGTTCCTGCTGGACCGCGACGAGTCGGCTCTGCACGCGGTGCAACTGTCGATTCACGGCAGAGCCCTGCTGGACTCGGACGAGCTGATACTGGCCAACATCCGCGAACGAGACCGCCTCGAGCGGGTATTCGAGGAAACCAAGCCAGACGTCGTGTTCCACGCAGCCGCCCTGAAGCATCTGCCGCTGCTGGAACGGTTCCCGTCCGAGGCCTACCAGACCAACGTCCAGGCGACCGTGCACCTACTAGAGCTCGCCGCCGCTCACGACGTCAGCCACTTCATCAACGTGTCGAGCGACAAGGCGGCCGACCCGATCTCGGTGCTGGGGTATACGAAACGAATCTCTGAACGCCTCACCGCCTACACCGACACCATCGGTTCGGGGCGCTACGTCAGCGTTCGATTCGGCAACGTGCTGGGCAGTCGCGGATCGGTGCTGACCGCATTCCACAAGCAGGTTCTGTCTGGCAGGCCGCTCACCGTCACCCACCCGGACGTGGCGCGCTATTTCATGACCGTCGAGGAGGCGGTCGAGTTGGTCATCCAGGCCGGTGCCATCGGCGCCGGCGGTGAGGTTCTGGTGCTGGACATGGGCGAGCCGGTTCGCATAGTCGACGTCGCCCGGCGCCTTGCGGCACAGGCCGGGCGCGAAGCCGAGATCGTCTACACCGGGCTGCGCCTGGGCGAGAAGCTCTGTGAAGACCTGTTCGCGGGCTCCGAGAGCCCGGTCGCCACTCAACATGAGCTGATCAACAGTGCCCGGGTGCCCGAGCTCGCGCCCGAGATGGTGATGGGCCTCAGCCCCAACGCACCCGATGAAACTCTGGTGGCGGCGATGATCACCATGTGTGAGCATCAAAACGACTCGGACACGGTGGCAGATCTACGGACCTCGTTGACGTGAGCTGGTACGCCCTCGGGGTCTCGTTTGTGCTGGCGTTGGTGCTGACGCCTCTGGTGATAGCGCTGCTGCGCCGCGCCGAGATCTACGACACGCCCGGCGAACGCAGCTCGCACTCGACGGCCACCCCTCGAGGCGGCGGCGTCGCCGTGGCCATTGCCGGGCTGTCGACGCTTGCGCTGGTCTGGAACGGCGCCGGCGGCCCAGCGATAGCAGTGGCCGTCACGGCCACAGGCTTCGGATTCGTGGGCCTGGCCGACGACCTTTTCGACCTGTCACCAAACCTGAGGCTGGCCATCCAGCTCACCTTCGGTGTGATCTCGTCGGTTCTGCTGCTGAACGCCGCTGGGCTGCCAACCCATCTGATGGTGCTGGCATTCGGCGCAACCGTGTTCTGGTTGATGTCGTTCGTCAACGCGTTCAACTTCATGGACGGCATCAACGGCATGAGTGTGGCCCAGGCGTGCGTAGCCGGGACGGCCTGGACCATCCTGGGTGTTGCGACGGGCGAGCCCTTCCTGGCCACCGCTGGAGCGATCCAGCTGGGCGCAACTCTGGGCTTCGCTCCCTTCAACGTGCCTCGGGCCCGGGTCTTCCTGGGCGATGTCGGGTCGTACTTCCTGGGCGCTTGGATGGCCGCTCTGGCTGTTGTCGGGCTGCGAGCCGGCCTGACGCCCGAAGCGGTTCTGGCGCCAATGGCGCTGTACTTGATCGATACCGGATCCACCCTGATCTGGCGCGTCCGTTCTGGCCACGAATGGCGCCAGCCACACAGGCACCACGTCTACCAACGCCTGACCGACCTGGGCTGGTCCCACTCCAAGACAGCGGCCTTCGCTGCGGCCATCATCGGGCTGTGCGCCCTGCTCGGTGGGTTGTCGGCAACGGCGTCGCTGCCCGCGCGTGTCGTTGCAGACGTCGGGTTGATCCTGGCTGTTGTGGCCTACCTCGACTGGCCCATGGTGCGCCGGGGTGAAGCCAGCACGCCCACCGGCGCCGGCGTCAGTAACTGACCAACGAATGGCCAAGGGCGAAGCCCTCGGCTTCGAGTGTGCAGGCGAGAGATTCGCGCAGCGACTTGGTGCGAAACCCGGGCAGGAGGGTTTCGAGCAGCCGCACCGAAGCCTGAAGGTTGGGCCGATCCGAAGCCCGCACCTTTGCCGGATCGGTGACGATCGACAGGTCACGATCCAGCAACTGACCGATGAAGTGGACGATGTCCTTGGCGTCCCAGCTCACGCCCGTGCCGACGTTGACCAGGAACGAACCCGATGGTCCCGATGCCAGCCCCGCTATCGCGTCGGCCATGTCGTCGGTGTGGATGTAGTCGCGTCTCGTATCGGTGTTGCCCAACGGCAACTCGTCACCGGCCCTGACATAGTCGAGGATGTCGGGAACCAGGTGAGGGTTGGTCTCGAACGGGCCGATGGCGTTGAAGAAACGCATCACGACGGTGTCGGTCTGAGGACACCTGTCGGCGTGAAACCTCATCAGCTTCTCACCCATCAGCTTCGACATCCCGTAGATGTTGTCGGGGTCGGTCTGGTCGCCCTCGAAGTGGGCCACGGGCGCTGGCTTGTAGACATCGGCGGTCGAGGCGAAGAGGATCCGCCTCGGCGTTACCGGCACCAGGGCATCGAGCAGGTTCTGGGTACCGGAGACGTTGACGGCGATGGTGTCGGCAGGATGTGCCTTGCAATACGGGATGAAGTGATGAGCTGCCAGGTGCACCACACATGTCGGACCGATCTCGCAAACGATGCGGCCCGTCGCGTGGGCGTCGCGTAAGTCGACCTCTGCGACCTCCAGCCGCGGGTGGTCGGTCAGGTGGGCGAGTCGATCTCGCGAGCCCACCGAGAAGTTGTCGACGACCACGACCTCGTGCCCGGCCGACAAGAGCCTCTCTACCGTGGGCACGCCGATGAAACCCGCGCCTCCGGTGACCAAGACCTTTTCGTTCACTCTGATTCTCCGTGTTTGTGTGTTGGTCGGCCGGCCCGTGCTCTCGCCGACCCGATCAGGCCGAAACGCTCGTACGCGTCGAGCAGCCGGTCGACGGCCGGCTCTGGCGAGTAGTCGGTTTCGATGGCCAGGCGAGCAGCCGCGCCCAGGGCCTGGCGCTGGCGGGCGCTGCCCATGAGCGAAACGGCGCGGTCGACGAACTCGGCGTCGGTGGTCGCCTGTACGGCCGCCGGCCGGTCGCGGTCGCCCAGGCCCTCGAGCCCTTCGGCGTTGGAGATCACCGGGCGGCCGTAAGCCATTGCTTCCAGCACCTTGACCTTGAAGCCGCTGCCGCGTTCGGGCGGGTACAGCAGCGTCGAGATCGAGGCGAAGAACTCCTCGGGCGAGGCGACCTCACCCATCAATTCGGCGCCCTCGTTCGGGAACAGGTGCCCCAGGTAGCGGTCCGACCCCCAACCGGCGACGACCAGACGAGCCTCGGGCATCTGTTCGTGGATCTGGGGCCACAGACGAGTGAGCACCCGCTCCGCCGCAGAACGGCTCGGATACCAGTGCATCGATCCGATGACACCGAACACCAGGCCATCGGGGGCCGGCAGCACCGGATAGAGGTCGGTGTCTATGGCGATCGGCACGACCTGGGTAGTGGTACCCGGCGAGATCGAGGCCACCCGTTCGGCCAGCCTCGAGGTTGCAACCAGCACGCGGGGTGAGCTGCGCAGGATCTGACGGGTGGCCCGCTGCATCTGAAGTCGCACGGAACGAAGCCGAAGGTCCAGGTCTGGGCGACACTCCCAGTCGATGACCTCTAGGTGGTGCAGATATGTGAGCGAGTTCTCGTAGCCCAGCCCAACCCTCGATGCGAACAGATGCTCGAGGTGAACCACGTCCGCGGTCTGGGCCAGATCATCCAGTTGACGGCGTAGTTCGGCGACCCTGGTGTATTCGCCGAACGGACGCCGGATACTGCCGAGCTTGCGGGCGACCTTCGACGCCGAGTCGAG
>JAGQSP010000314.1 GCA_020439485.1 Acidimicrobiales bacterium
TCGTTGTTCTTGTCGTCGCTGCTGATGTCGGTGGGGTTGTATGTGGCGTTCGCCTTCATCGTCCCCTTCGCCAAGGACGCGGGTGTCACCGCCCAGGCAGCTGCCAGGCTCATCGCCATCGTCGGCGTCACCAGCATCGTCGGACGCTTGGGGCTGTCGACCTTGACGGCACGTTTGGGTCCGGGTCGGGTCTTCCTGGCTTCTGTGGCGCTGCAACCCGTCGGCTACGTCGTGTGGTTGTTCGCCGATGGCACGTACTGGATGTTGGTGGTGTTCTGCGCTGTTCTCGGCGTGGCCTACGGCGGCTTCGTGGCCGTCGGTCCCGAGCTGATGATCGTCACCCACGGCACCGCCGGTCTGGGCAGACGTATGGGGGTGCTGTACGCCGCATTTGGCATCGGTGGCCTCATCGGCCCACCGCTGGCCGGGTGGTTGCCAGGCCGCGTGTCGGCCATTTCGGTCGTCATCGCCATCGTTTGTGCTGCGGTCGTGGTCGCTATACCGGCGGCCCGGGCCGCGTGACCGCGGCCTTCGTGCCGCCGTACGGCGACGTGCTACAACGACCCGATGGCATCACTGAGCGAAGTACCTACTCCGAGTGCACGGTTGGATGGCAAGGTCGCGATTGTCACCGGAGCCTCCAGCGGATTCGGCGACCGATTCGTTCGGGTTCTGGCTGGAGCAGGCGCCACGGTTGTCGCTGCGGCCAGGCGTCTGGATCGCCTCGAGGCCCTGGCCGGCGAGGTCGGCAACGTCGTGGCGGTCCAATGCGACGTCAGCTCCGACGACCAGCTTCGCGAGCTGGTGTCGGTGGCGGCATCGCTCGACGGCGACCTGTCGGTGCTGGTGAACAACGCCGGGTTGTCCGACGCCGTCACCAAGGCCGAAGAGGAAGACCCGGCGCTGTTCCGCCAGGTCGTCGACGTCAACCTCAACGCCTGCTTCGTGCTGGCCGGTCTGGCCGCGCAGAAGATGATCGAGTCGGGCAGGGGCGGCAGCATCATCAACATCGGCTCGGTTCACAGCTTCGTCTCGGCGGCACCAAACCATCAGGCCGCCTACGTCGCGTCCAAGGGTGCAATCTTGACCCTCACAAAGGAGCTCGCAGCTCAGTGGGCCAGGCACTCGATTCGGGTGAACGCCATTGCCCCGGGCTATTTCGAGACCGAACTGACCGCCGCCATGTTCCACGGCGACGCGGCCGAAGGTGGTCAGCGCTATATCGAGCGCGGAACCTACCTGCGCCGCGCCGGGGTCGAGGGCGAACTCGATGGGCCGCTGCTGTTGTTGGCGACCGAACTGGGCAGCTACATCACCGGTCAGACCATCGTCGTAGACGGTGGCTGGACCAGCCGCTGAGCTCAGCCCTGGGCCGGACCCCACATCTGTTCGAGCGTCTTTTCGACACCGCCACAGCCGGCAGGAGAATCTGCCGTGTAGCGGCTGAGCCACGTGAGAGATACCTCGCCCTTCATTACCGCACCGCTGTCGGTCTCGACCGGTAAGTCGATGGGGTCGCCCCAGTTCATGACCACCCGGTAGGCGTGATCGTGTCCGGCCTTGGGTTCGAGCGTTGCCTTCGACAGGGTTCTCGGAGGCATGGTGGCCACCTCAGTCATCCGCCACTTGCCGAGTTCGTCGATTTCGCAGTTGGGCACGTTGACGTTCAGCACCGACGGCTCGTCGGTGGGCGACTCGACGAATGCCCCGATGACGACGTCTGCGACGTGGGCCGCTGTCTCCCACTTCTGGGCCTCGAGCACGTCGTCCCAACCTTGACCCTCGACACCCCACATCTCGACGGCCTGGCTGAAGGCGATTCCGCTGATGCCACCGATTCGACCGGTCACCGCGGCGCCGACAGTGCCCGAGTGATACACCGATCGGCCCACGTTGCTGCCCGGATTGATGCCCGACACCACGAGGTCGAATGGCTCGCCGAACACACCCAGCCGGGCGAACATCACACACAACGCCGGGGCCCCGGTTACCGACCAGGCCTCGTCGATGCCATCGATGTGCACCTTGTGGATCTCGGGCCTGGCCAAGTGCAGGGCACCGATGGCGGCCGAGGCACCCGAGTACTCGCTGTCTGGGGCGGCCACAACGACCTCGCCGTGCCGTGCCGCCGCTCGCGCCAGGTGGTGGAGCCCGATCGAGTCGATGCCGTCGTCGTTGGTGACCAAGATCCGCACGCGGTTTACCTCTCCAGATGTCGTGAGCCGGCTCGAAGCTACAGGCCTCAGGTGAACGACGAGGAAACGCGTGGCGAAACCAATAGGACGCCATCCTCGGTCGCCAGGTGGGTCATGGCTATGTCGTGGGGCTCGACCGGCAACTCGCCGACGACGGTCGAGCGTCGTGTCACGCCGACCACCAGCGCCTGAGGGATCTTTGCCAGGAAACGGTCGTAGTAGCCGGCCCCGCGGCCCAGCCGGGTTCCGTGTCGGTCGAACAGCAGAGCGGGCACCAGAACCATCGCCACGGACGACGGTTCGACTTGGGGGGCGTGGGCGACGGGTTGCCAGAAGCCGAATCGGTGCCGCTCCAG
>JAGQSP010000315.1:0-10162 GCA_020439485.1 Acidimicrobiales bacterium
TCGTGGTCGTCGATCTACAACCAGCCGACCGCGCAGTTCTACCACGTCGATGTCGACGACCAGTTTCCCTACCTGGTCTATGGCAGCCAGCAGGACAACTCGAGCATCGCCGTGCCCTCCAGCAACGGCAAGGGCGCCATCAACTGGGCCGACTGCTACCCGCCAGGCACCGCCGAGAGCGGCTACGTGGCCGTGAAGCCAGGCGACCCCAATGTCGTATACGTCGGCGCGATCGGCAGCTCGCCTGGTGGCGGAGATGCCCTGCAGCGCTACGACCACAAGACCGGCCAGATCCAGCTGGTGAGCGTGTGGCCCGAGGGTTCCCACGACGGCAACTCGGCCGAGGTCCGGTTCCAGTGGACCTACCCCATCATGTTCTGCCCCCACGACCCGGGGGTGCTGTACGCCTGCGGCAACAAGGTGTTCAGAACCACGGACGAAGGCCACTCGTGGGAAGCCATCAGCGGTGACCTCACCTATGCAGACCCCGAGACCATGGGCGTATCGGGGCCGCTCACCATGGACACCGCCGGCGCCGAGATGTACGCGACCATCTTCTCGTTCCTGCCGTCGGCTCATCGCAAGGGCACCCTCATGGCCGGGTCGGACGACGGCCTGGTGCACGTCAGCCACGACGACGGCGCCACCTGGAACAACGTCACCCCAGCCGGGCTGCCCAAGTTCAGCCAGGTGACGATGCTGGCCGAGTCGCCTCACGCCGAGGGCACCGTCTACATGACCGTGGCCCGCCACAAGATGGGCGACTACGCCCCCTACGTGTTCAAGACCACCGACTTCGGCCAAAGCTGGCAGTCGATCGTCAACGGCCTGCCAGCGGACGACTTCTGCCGGGTGGTGCGCTGCGATCCGGCCCGGCCCGGGCTGCTCTATCTGGGCACAGAACTCGGTGTCTTCGTGTCGTTCGACGACGGCGACAACTGGCAGACCCTGCAAGCCAACCTGCCCGTCACTCCCGTGTACGACCTGTTGGTCAAGGGTTCGGATCTGGTGGTCGCCACCCACGGTCGCTCGATCTGGATTCTCGACGACCTCACTCAGATTCACCAGGTATACGACCGCTTCAGCGCCGACGAGCATCAGTTGCTGACCCCGCGCGACGCCTATCGGGCGCCCAAAGACCTGTTCGCCGACTTCTGGGGAACCAAGGGCGGCAAGAACTATCACGTCACCATCGGCCAGAACGCCACCTTCTACCTGGAAGAGGACGAAACGGGCCACCAGCGCAAGCGGGTTCTGGATGCGGGCGACGATCTCGAGCGGGGTGTTCGCATCACCTACTGGCTGGCGTCGAAACCCCAGGAGCCCGCCATCCTGACAATCCTCGATCACCAGGGCAACGAGATCGACAGCTTCACCAGCATCATTCCCGAGAAGACCCAGGACCGCGAGGGTCTCTACATAACGGCCGACCAGGGCATGAACGTGTTCCAGTGGCCCATGACCCACCGGCCGGGCGACAAGATGGTCGACACCGAGTTCCACGGCCGTCCGGGCGGGCCCTTGGCGTTGCCTGGCACCTACCAGGCCCGCCTCCAGGTCGGCGACTGGTCGATGACGCAGCCGTTCTCGCTGTTGAAAGACCCCAGGGTCGACACCCCAACCGAGCATCTGGTCGAGCAGTTCGAACTGCTGGTAGCCATCCGCGACAAGCTCAGCGAAATCGTCAGAGGCGTCAACCAGATCCGCTCGATCACCAAGCAGATCGCGCACTGGAGTGAAAGGGTTGGCCAACTCGACACCGCCCAGGCCGCGCTCGACGCTCTGAGAGCTGTCGAGGACGAGTTGGTGCAACGCGAGTTCACCTCCGAGGGCGACACGCTGAACTATCGCGAGAAGCTGTTCGAGACGCTGTCTGGGTTGCCGCCCATCGTCAGCAGCGCAGACACCAGGCCGACCACACAGTCGTACGCCGTGTTCCAGAAGCTTTCCGGGCTGGCCGACGCACAACTCGAAGCGCTGCAGCACATCGTCGACACCGAGGTCGCCGCGGTGAACCAAGAGCTGGCAGCCAAGGGTGTCGGCTCGGCCGTGTCGGTCATCGGGACCTAGGCGATACGCCCATGGAGCTGTTGACCCCGCTGCTGGTGCTGGCGGCGGTGTGGGTGTCGTTCACGGTCTCGGCCTCGGCCGGGCTGGGCGGCTCGCTGCTGATGGTGCCCACCCTGGCCCTGTTCTTGGGGTCCAAGGAAGGTGTTGCGCTGGCCGCTCTGCTGCTGGCATGCAACAACATCGCCAAGCTCATCGCGTACCGGCGCACCCTGCCGTTTCGGGCCGCAGCCGTGGTGGTGGCGCTGACCGTCGTCGGCGCGGCCCTGGGCTCGACGCTGCTGGTGAACGCGCCCGAGTGGGCGGTGACCGTTGGTGTGGTCACCATGTTCGCGGCCTCCCTAGTAGCCGAGCGCAGGCGAATGGCCTGGCTGCGGCGGGGCTTCTCGCCGTTGCTGGCGTTCGCGTCGGGTGCGGCCAGCGGCTTCTCGGGCACCTCGGGGCCCCTCAAGGGCGTCGCCATTCGTAACCTCGACCTCGACCGGCGTCACTTCGTGGGGGCCGCTTCGCTGGCCTCGTTTGCAGGAGACGCCACCAAGACCGCCGTGTTCGCCGACGCCCAGCTGCTGGGCCGCACATCGGTGCTGGTGGCGCTGGCCGCGGTACCGCTCATGGCGCTGGGCACGTGGACCGGTGCCCGCCTGAACGAACGGGCGGGCGAACGCACCTTCGCCACGCTGTTCTGGACCGTCATGGCCGGATACACCGTGCGCCTGGGAGTGCTGCTGTTTTGAACCAGCACCAACCCTTCGGCGGCCGTTTCATGAGCCGCGGAATCACCTGGAAATCGGGTGTTGTCGCTGTGGTACTGGTCGTGGTTGCCGTGGTGGGAACGATGCTGTTGATCAAGAGCCAGCGTGAACCGCTGGGCGTCGAGGTGACGGTCACCTCCAGCGCCATTGTGGGCTCCGGCCCGTCTTGCGAGTTGCAGCTCGATCTTCAGATCGCCAACTCGGGCGACCGCGGGGTCCTCGTCTTGTCGGCCCACATCGACAACCTGGAAAACTCCAGTCGTGGCCTGATGGCTTCGATCGACCCCGGCGAAGCCGACGTTCGCACCTATGCCCTTCCGCTAGACCCGTGCCCGCCCAGCCCCCAAGCCCTAGGCCTGGGCGACGTCGTGGTCGTCTTTCGGTTGAGAGGTGGCAGCACCGAACACAGCGTCACCGCCACCATGGGTTGACCGACCGTGCCATCCGGTAGCTTCTACCGAGATCCAACGGGGACGGGGTGAGCAAATGCCAGAGCGGCCGATTGTCGAGGGTGTAGACCAAGACGAGCTGAAGATGTTCAGCTTCCAGGTCTGGACATACAAGCAGGGCGAGATGGTGTCGGCCATGATCAACCTGGGCGACCGGCTCGATCTGTTCCGCCACCTACGCGCCCTAGGACGAGCCGACAGCCAGACCCTCGCCGATGCCGCCGGGTGCAACGAACGGTTCGTGCGCGAATGGTTGCTCGGTGTGGCTGCAGCACGCCTGATCGTCCACCACGACGACTCGACCTTCGAGCTGACCCCGGTGCAGGCCGCCGTCTTGGCCGACGAGGAAGAGTCGATCGCCTTTTCGGCGGGCGCGTTTCGTGGTGGCTTCTCGGTCGAGACCATGGACGCGCTCGAAGAGTCGTTCCGCACGGGCATTGGCATCACATACGAGCAACAGGGCCCGTCCGCGGCCGCCGGTTTGGCGCGCATGACCTCACCCTGGGCCAGGCACGGGCTGACAACTGCGATTCTGCCCGCCATCGAAGGGCTGGTCGAGCAGCTCGAGGCGGGCATTCACGTCGCCGACATCGGCTGTGGTGGCGGTGTGCTGGCATGCGCGCTGGCCCGCCACTATCCCAACTCCACCATCGTCGGCTACGACCCCTCGGCGCACGCCATCGAACTGGCCCGCGAGCGGGCGGCCGAGGAAGGCCTCGACAACGTCACGTTCAAGCTGGCGTTCGCCGAGGACGTTCCAGACGAGCCGACGTTCGACTTCATCGCCACCTTCGACGTGCTGCACGACATGCCCCACCCAGACCGCGCCATCGCTGCTGTCAAGAAGTCGCTCAAGCCAAACGGCGTGTGGCTGGTCAAAGACATCCGCAGCTCCGGCGACTGGCATCAGGACGTCAAGAACCCGCTGCTGCCGATGTTCTACGGCTTCTCGATTACGTCGTGCCTGCAATCGGCGATGTCGGTGAAGGGTGGCATGGGGCTGGGCACCCTGGGCCTTCACCCCGCCAAGGCCGAGGAGATGATGCGCGAAGCCGGCTTCGGCCACTTCCAGACCCACGACGTGGGCGACCAGGCCAACCTGTACTACGAGGTGCGCCACTAGGCGCCCTACATCACTGCGCCAACTACCCAGGGGGCAAACTCGTTGTGGCCATAACCGAGGGCTTCGCTCTTGGTGCGGGCGCCCGAGGCCACCCTCAAGATCTCGGCGAAGATCCTCTCGCCCATCTCCTCGACCGAGACGCCACTGTCCAGCACGGCCCCGCAGTTGATGTCGATGTCGTCGCGTTGACGTTCGAACAAGGCCGTGGTTGTCGACAACTTCAACGATGGCGCGGGCACACAGCCATAGGCCGAACCTCGGCCGGTGGTGAAGCACACGATGTTGGCGCCCGACGCAACCTGGCCAGTGACCGACACCGGGTCATAACCGGGGCTGTCCATGAACACGAATCCCGGGGTGTCGATCTGTTCGCCGTACCCGTACACGCCCATCAGCCCCGACGTGCCACTCTTGGCCACCGCACCCAAAGACTTCTCGAGGATGGTGGTGAGCCCGCCCGCCTTGTTGCCAGGAGAGGGGTTGTTGTCCATGGTGCCGTGGTTGCGAGCCGTGTAGTCCTCCCACCAGGAGATGCGATCCAGCAGGGCTCTGGCGATCTCGGGCGTGGCGGCCCGGCTGGTCAGCAGGTGTTCGGCGCCGTAGATCTCGGGGGTCTCCGACAAGATCGCCGTACCGCCGTGACGCACCAAGATGTCGGCTGCGGCACCAAGAGCCGGGTTGGCGGTGATGCCCGAGTAGCCGTCGGACCCGCCGCACTGCAGCCCCAACTTCAGATGAGACACCGGCACCGGCTGTCTCTGGACGTCTGTGGCCGAGGCCATCATCGACTCGACGATCTTCGAGCCCGCCTCGACGCATGCGCTGGTGCCGCCGACGTCCTGAATGTTCAGCGTGCGAAACCGGTCGCTGTCTGCCAGTCCGTGGATGTCGACGATGTCGGCCACCTGGTTTGCCTCACAACCCAGGCCCACCAACAACACGCCACCGAAGTTGGGGTGGCTGGCGAAACCCGCCAGCGTTCGACGCAGCAGGTCGATGCCCTCGCCCGTCGATCCCATGCCACAACCGGTGCCATGGGTCAGCGCCACCACACCGTCGAAGCTCGACCGACCCGAAACGTCCGAGGTCGCCTGAACTCGATCGGCGATCATGCGCGCCACCGTCGCCGAGCAGTTGACCGTCGACAACACGGCCAGGTAGTTACGAGTGGCGATGCGTCCGTCTGAGCGCACTATCGCCTCGAAGGTCGCAGGCGTGCCCGCGCCGACGGTCGGCCTGTAGGCCGAGCCCAGGTCGTATTCGACGGCGACGTCGGCCATCGCCAGGTTGTGGGTATGTACGTGATCGCCCGCCGAGATCGGCTGCGTGGCAACCCCGATCACCTGCGAATAGCGCCGCACGGATCGGCCCACCTCGACGGCCTCCACCGCCAGCTTGTGGCCAGCGGGTATCGAGGCACGGGTGACCACGCGGGCACCGCCCGCCGTCACCGCCGATCCCGGCGCAAGGTCTACCAGGGCAACGGCGACGTCGTCGCCCGGATGCAGCCGCACGGCCCTGGCATTCAGGAACTGGACGCTCATCGAGACCTCGATTCAGGCCGGCGGTCTGTGGCGACCGCCGGCGACTGCTGCTAGACCACGACGTCGAACTCGATGCGGCGGTTCTGGGCTCGTCCTTCGGCGGTTCCGTTGTCGGCGATCGGCTGGCTCTCGCCGTTGCCCACCGCTCGCAATACGTCGGGATCGACACCGGCGTCGACCAGGTAGGCGACAACCGACTCGGCCCGGGCCTGAGACAACGCCTGGTTGCTGGCCGCGTCACCCTGGTCGTCGGTGTGACCCTCGACCGCGACGACAGTTCCCTCTGGAACCTCGGCCAGGGCGTCCACCAGGGTGTCGAGCTGTTCGGGGCCATCGGCCGGCAGGGCCGAAGAGCCCGAGGCGAAGTTGATCTGGATGCCGGCGAGCAACTCGTCCAGCGTCGACTGCAGTGCAGCCTGCTCTTCGCTCAGCTCTGCGTAGGTGAATCCATCGTCGAGTTCGAGGCCGAGCTGGCTGGCGAGGTCGGCCATGCCCGCAGCGATTGCGTCGCGGCTGGCTTCTGGCACCTGACCCTGCAGTCGCAGCAGGCCATCGGCGGTGCCACCGACCTCGAGTTGGTCGACCACATTGCCCGCCCCGAACAGAACGCCCGCCTGGGCTACGACGGCGGCCCGGGTCTCTTCGTCGGGAACGTTGCCGGTCAGGGTGACCACACCACCCTGCACGTCGAAGGTCACCACCGGCTCCTTGGGCGGCACGACCACCAGGGTGTTGATGACAGAGTCGATCAGGGGCAGGGCCGCAACCTCACGGCCGATGCGGGTGCGGGTGCTGACGTCTGGCACCTCGCCCTCGAGTCTCACGCTTATCGGGTTGGTGCTGGCCAGGGCCGCGTTGCGCAACCCCCCAACGCCGTTGGCCTCCAACACGGCCAGGGCGGCCCGGCGGCGCTCGTCGGCCGAGGTCCACACGATGGGGGCACCCTCGACGCCCTCCACAGCGAACTGGCGGGCGAACACATAGATCGTGCCGTCGATCACGTGGATGTCGCCTGGGTTGAGGCCCTGGGCGACCAGCTCGTCGACCACCCCGTTGAGGTCGCTGGGGTCTGGCATGACCGACTCACCCAGCTCGGGCTGTTCGCCACCGGCCCCATCCGGAGCCACGATCGCAATCGCCGACACCAGCGACATGTCGCCGATGAGGCCCTGGGCGGCGGCACGGGCGGCTGCGACGGTGGCAGCGTCTGCCGCAGTGCCCGCGAGTCGGATGCGACCCCCATCGAGGGTCGCCACGGCGTCGGTCAAGCCGGCCTCGCGCGCCGCGGCCGCGATTGCGTCGAGGTCGATGTCGCCCATGGCGGTCTGGTCGTCGGTCTGGCCGTCGGACTGGGCGGCTTGGCCACCCGCCGCACCGTCGACCGCATCGGGATCATCGCCGTTGTCGATGACGAGAAAGGCGCCGATCACCGCCAACGCAGCCAGGAACAAGAACAGCACCCACCCGCCGAACTTCCTCAGTTGTTCCTGCTCTTCTTCTGCTTCGTTGCTCATCTGCACGACCTGCTGCCAGGGCCGCCACCTCGTCGGCGGCACCACGGGGTCGGATTCTAGAACACCGCTGCCCGCCGCAGGTTCTCCCACCGGTGGGCCGACAGCGTGCCTCTATTCGACCAGCCGCAGGCCGGCCGGAGCCCAAGCTGCCGGCTCGTAGGGGAGGTCGGCCACGAACTCGGTCATGTGGGCGGCAAAGACGTGCTCGGCGAACAACACGGGTCGACCCTCTCGATCGAAGGTGGTGCGAGTGGCCCTCAGCAGCGGGCTGCCGGGTGGCACACGCAGCAGCCGAGCATCGGCGTCGTCGGCACCGACCGCCCCGATGCGCTGACGCGCACCGGCCACCTCGACGCCAAGCAGGTCAACGAACGGAGCAGCTACGACATCGTTACGGCTGAGGTCGTGGGCTAGTTCTGCAGGGCACCACACCGTCACCCGGGCGAACGGCTGGCCGTCGGCCAGGTGGCAGCGCTTCACCTCCAGAACATCCTCGGTGCCAAGCACCTCGGCCACCGAAGGTGGTGCCTTGACGTACGCAAACGCCAGCACCCGGCGCTCCGACCGCTTCCCCGATGCGATCAGCTGTGCCTCCAGGGTCGACAGAGCCGCCAGGTTCTGAGCGACCGGAGCCGTCGCACGAAACCAACCGAACCCCTGTCGCGAGTCGACCAGCCCCTCGTCGCGCAGCTGCTCGAGGGCGCGCCGAACCGTCACGCGGCTCACCTGGTGCGCAGCCCCCAACTCGCTCTCGGACGGCAACAGATCGCCGGGCGCGAACTCGTCGTTCTGCAGGCGGGCGCGAAGCTCGTCGGCAATCTGGCGGTATCGGATTGTCCGAGACACGATCCAACTCCCGTGAGGGGTACTTGTCATCTACTTGTATACACGTTTAGAATGACGGTTGAAAGTCTCGACCTGATCCATCCCCACGACCCCGGAGGACCACCCATGGCCGTCAGCGCCGAAACGCCCATCGAATTGATCCAAGGCGTCTACTCCACCCTCGACGAGCGCATCTCAGCGGGCCGCCAGAAGCTCGGTCGCCCCCTGACGCTGGCCGAGAAGATCCTCATCAACCACCTCGACTCGCCAGACCAAGAACTCGAGCGCGGCGCCAGCTACGTCGACCTTCGCCCCGATCGCGTAGCGATGCAGGATGCAACCGCACAGATGGCGTGGCTTCAGTTCATGACCGCGGGCCTCGACGAGGTCGCCGTGCCGACCACGACACACTGCGACCACCTCATCCAGGCGCGCGTCGACGGCAAGCGCGACCTGCTGGCCGCCAACGAGAACAACGAAGAGGTCTACGACTTCCTCGAATCGGTCTGCGCCAAGTACGGAGCCGGCTTCTGGAAGCCCGGCAGCGGCATCATCCACCAGGTCGTCCTCGAGCAGTACGCCTTCCCGGGCGGCATGATGATCGGCACCGACAGCCACACCCCGAACGCCGGTGGCCTCGGCATGATCGCCGTGGGCGTTGGCGGCGCCGACGCCGTCGACGTCATGACCAGCTTCCCGTGGAACGTGCGCTGGCCCAAGGCCATCGGCGTGAAGCTCACCGGCGAGCTCAGCGGCTGGGCTGCGCCCAAGGACGTCATCTTGAAGGTGGCCGAGATCCTCACCGTCAAGGGTGGCACCGGCGCCATCGTCGAATACTTCGGCCCCGGCGCGAATTCCATCAGCTGCACCGGCAAGGCCACAATCTGCAACATGGGCGCCGAGATCGGCGCCACCACCTCACTGTTCGGCTACGACGACGCCATGGCTCGCTATCTCAAGTCGACGGGCCGCGAAGCCGTGGCCGACGCCGCCAACGCGGTGGCCCACCACCTGCGTGCCGACGACGAGGTTCTGGCCAATCCCGAGCAGTACTACGACCAGGTCATCGAGATCGATCTGTCGAGCCTCACCCCCCACATCAACGGCCCCCACACCCCCGACCTCGCCCGCGAGGTGAAAGACCTGGGTGCAGAGGCCAGGGCCGAGGGCTGGCCCCTCGAGGTCAGCGCTGCCCTCATCGGGTCGTGCACCAACTCTTCCTATGAAGACATCACCCGGGCGGCTTCGATCGCCCGCGAGGCTGCGGCCAAGGGCCTCAAGGTCAAGACCCGCCTGCTCATCACTCCCGGCTCCGAACAGGTGCGCGCCACCATCGAGCGCGACGGCCTGCTGGCAGACTTCGAGGCCCTCGGGGCCACCGTGCTGGCCAACGCTTGCGGCCCGTGCATCGGCCAGTGGGATCGCTCCGAAGAGGCCGACCATCAGCCGGGCAAGCCCAACGTCATAGTCACCAGCTACAACCGCAACTTCCCCAAGCGCAACGACGGCGACCCGGCCACCCTGGCGTTCGTGACCTCACCCGAAACCGTGATGGCCCTGGCCCTGGCAGGCACGGTCGACTTCGATCCCATCAACGGCACGCTCACCAACGATGCAGGCGAGCAGGTCACCCTGTCGGTTCCGGTCGGCGTCGAGCTGCCCCCGTCGGGCTTCACCCCCGGCGAGAGCGGCTTCATCGCTCCGCCCGACGATTCCTCGTCGGTTCAGGTCCAGGTGTCGCCCACGTCCGACAGGCTCCAGCTGCTCGAGCCCTTCCCTGCATGGGATGGCAACGACTACACCAACCTGCCCGTGCTGGTGAAGGCCCAGGGCAAGTTCACCACCGACCACATCTCGATGGCGGGTCCGTGGCTCAAGTACCGCGGCC
>JAGQSP010000315.1:10174-13110 GCA_020439485.1 Acidimicrobiales bacterium
ACCTCGAGAACATCTCGGGCAACCTGTACCTCGGCGCCGTCAACGCCTACCCCGGCTACGAGGTGGGCTACGGCAAGAACCAGCTCACCGGCGAGACCCAGACCTTCCCCGACATGGCCAAGGCCTACCACGAGGCCGGCCAGCAGTGGGTGGTCATCGGCGACGAGAACATGGGTGAGGGTTCGTCGCGCGAACACGCAGCCATGGAGCCCCGGTTCCGCAACGGCGTGGTCGCCATCGCCCGCTCGTTCGCCCGCATCCACGAGACCAACCTCAAGAAGCAGGGCATGGTCCCGTTGACCTTCGCCGACCCCGCTGACTACGACCGCATCGGCGAAGACGACCGCATCGGCATCGTCGGTTTGGCCGATCTGGCACCCGGCCAGCAGGTCACGGTCACCGTCACCCCGCCCAGCGGCGATACCTGGAGCTTCCAGACCAACCACACCTTCAGCCCAGAGCAAATCGAGTGGTTCAAGGCAGGCTCGGCTCTCAACATCATCCGGGCCAAGTCACAGGCGAACTAGCTCCGCCACCACCCCCAACAACACTCCGACATCCGGGCAGCATCTCGTTGCCCGGATGTCGCCGTATCTGGCCACTGTCTGACGGCGAAAAACGGCGAAACCGGCCGCATTGGGCCGGTTTCCACCTTGCCATCACGGATTGGGGGAAATCCGGAGGCATAGATTCCCGGGCTTCAGCGGGGGGACACTCGCCCGGGCTATGTGACGCGGTTGGGGGATCCGCTGAAGGTCAAGCTACCCATGGGAGGGCAATCTGTCAATCAGTTCGCAGTGAATATCATCATCTGATCTAGAGATGGTGTAAGCCCTTGCAAAACGACAACAGCGCCGGTCGGGGGGAGACCAGCGCTGTTGATTTCGACAACGGCGGGGGGACACCGGTCGAAAGATTCCGAGGCCGAGCGGGGGAACTCTCCTCGGCTATGTCATGGTCGACCCGAGCGGGGGGACACTTGGCCGACCCATCAACCTCCGCAGTGGGGGAACCACGTGGTTGGTATCGACAACACTATTGACGCGAGGCCAATCTTCCAAGCAGTTGTGCGAGATACCTGCCATCTGACCGGCAGATAGGCACCGACGATTCCGGTAGCATGCTCGGCATGGACCTCCGCCAACTCCAGAGCCTTCTAGCCGTCGCCGAACACGGCACGTTCTCGGCTGCCGCTCGCTCGCTTCACACGGTCCAGTCGAACGTCTCGACACACGTCGCCCGCCTCGAGCGCGAACTCGGAGCCACCCTGGTCGATCGCTCGGCCAGCAGGCTCACACCCGAGGGTGAAGTCGTGGTGGCTCGGGCCAGGCGTGTGGCTTCGGAGCTAGAGGCGTTGAGTGCCGACGTCGCCAGCCTGACCTCCGAGGTCACCGGCACCGCCCGCGTCGGCATCATCGGCACCACCGCCCGATGGCTGACCCCACTGTTCCTCGACGCGATGAGCGAGCGGCACCCGAGGGTGCGCATCGTCGTCACAGAGGCTACGACCCTGACCCAGCTCCCCCAGCTGTTCACCGACCAGATCGACATAGGGGTGGTGAACCTTCCCCAACGCGACCCCGACCTCGACGTGATGACGCTGTTCGGCGAAGACCTGGTGGCCATAGTCCCGACCAAACATCCCCTCGCCGGCTCACACGGACCTGTCTCGTTCACCGAACTGGCCGAACACCGGTTGCTGCTGGGCCCCAGCGGCTCGAACCTGCGCAGCGAGGTAGACCAGCACGCCCAACGGGCAGGGGTCACGCTCAGTTCTGCTGCCGAGATAGACGGCGTACGCCTCGCCGCGACCCTGGCGTTTCAAGGTTATGCACCCACGCTTGTGCCCATGACGGCCATCCCCCGCTGGGCGCCGCCCGCCGAGTGGGTCATGCGGCCGATCACCGAACAGCCCCGTCGTTACGTCGGGCTGGCGTTCCGGCGCCGCGGCATGTTGTCGGCGCCGGCATCGGCGGCTCGCGACGCCTTGCGAACCGTCATCGCAGAACACATCGACGACGAGCCCGGGCTGCACCTGCCAACCGAATCAGAAGTTCCGGTTTGAAAGCCCTTTCAGCAGACGTCGCGTTCGGGCGACTCCAACCTGGCTGCGGTACTAGAGTCGTGCGACGATGACCGATGCCGCCCAGACCTCGGCCGAACTCGAACTCGAGCTCCGCTCCAGAACCCCGGGGGTGGCGGCGGTACGTATCGAGCGCTACGACAACCGACGTGTCGTCGTGGTGCGCATCAGCAGCACGGTGCGACGCGGTGCGCTGAACCCCATCGACGGCGAGAACATCGCAGAGGCCGCTCGCATGGCCTCGCGCAAGCGCCTTCCGCTGGTCATGTACGTGGCATCGGCGGGCGCGAACATGACCGAGGGAATCGACGCCCTACACGGCTGGGGGCGCGCAGCGCGCGAGCTGTCGCAGTGCAGTGGCGTGGTGCCAATCATCGCCATCAACGACGGGCCGGCGGTGTCGGGAAGCGCTCTGCTGATCGGTCTTGCCGACATCGTCATAATGACCGAGGACGCATATGCGTTCGTCAGCAGCCCCAACGGAGTGCGCCAGTTCACGGGTGTGAACGTGAGCATCGAAGAACTCGGCGGGTCGGCGGTACACGACCGCTCCACCGGCGTCGCCCACGCTGTGGTGCCCGACCGGGCTGCGGCCGAGGCCATGGTGGCCCAGTTGCTGGCTTTCATCCCAGATCACATCGACTGCCTGCCACCGCTGCAGGACACCCTCGACCCCATCGCCCGGCCCACCCCCGAGGCCGGTGACCTGCTGCCCGACTCGCCCACCGGCGCCTACGACGTGAGGTCCATCGCCGCAGAGATCGTCGACGACGACTATTTCCTCGAGCTGCGCAGCGGCTGGGCCCCAAACCTGGTCACCGGCTTCGCCAGCATCGGTGGGCACCCTGTGGGA
>JAGQSP010000315.1:13218-14453 GCA_020439485.1 Acidimicrobiales bacterium
CTGACCATCATCGACACGCCCGGCTTCTATCCGGGCAAAGACCTCGAATGGCGCGGAATGATCCGCCACGGCGCACAGATGGCCTTCGCCTACGCCAGAGCATCGGTGCCCCGCGTGGCCCTGGTGCTGCGCAAGTCCTATGGCGGCGCGTTCATCGTGATGGACTCCAAGACGATGGGCAACGACGTCTTCATCGCGTGGCCCACCGCCGAAATCGCCGTAATGGGTGCACGCCAAGCTGCCGAAGTGATTGCCAGGCGCGCCAGTGCCGAGGAGAAGGAACAGTTCGTCCTCGACTACGAGGAGCGCTACCTGAACCCCTACGTCGCTGCCGAGCGCGGATACATCGACATGGTCATCGAGCCGGCCGATACCCGCAAGTCGGTGGCCGAGGCCCTCGAGGTGCTTCGCACCAAACGCGAGGAACTGCCAGAGCGACGACACGACAACACCCCGCTGTAGGCGTCGATTCATGACCCTCGACGGCCTCAACAGCTAGATTCGACAACAGAGATACGGGAAACCCCGGAGGAGCAGAGCCAACGTGGCCGATTCGATCACGATCACCGACAACCGCACCGGCGAAAGCGTCGAGATACCCATCGAGAACGGTGGGGTCGACATGAAGGCCATTCAGAAGCTCATGCCTGGCACATGGATTCTCGACCCCGGCTTTGGTGGCACAGCCTCCACCGAGTCGGCGATCACAGAGCTCGACGGCGAGAACGGCATCTTGCGCTATCGCGGCTACCCGATCGAACAGCTCGCCGAGAAGTCGACCTTCCTCGAGGTGTGCTACCTGCTGCTGTTCGGCGACCTGCCCAACACCGAGCAGCTCGACAAGTGGGTACACGACATCACGTACCACACCTTCGTCCACGAGAACATGCGCAAGCGCTTCATGGAGGGCTTCCATCACGACGCCCATCCCATGGGCATGTTGATGTCGGCCATCGCCGCGCTGTCGACCTTCTACCCCGAGGCCAAGGACATCCACGACCCCGACAACCGGTACCGCCAGATCAACCGCCTGATCTCGAAGGGCCCCACCATCGCCGCCATGGCCTACCGCGCCAGCCTCGGCATGCCCTTCAACTACCCAGACAACGACCTGACCTATCCCGAGAACTTCCTGTCGATGATGTGGAAGATCGCCGAGCCCCAGTACAAGCCCGACCCGACGCTCAGCCGCGCCCTCGACGTGTTGTTGATCCTGCACGCCGATCACGAGCAGA
>JAGQSP010000316.1 GCA_020439485.1 Acidimicrobiales bacterium
CTTGCCAGTACCCGGATCCACCTGTGTAGGTAGGGAGCCGTCTCGTCGGTCAGCCCGAGGTCTTCGATGAGGGTGCGCAGTGGTGCGTTCTCGATCGTTTCGGGGTCCGGCCACCGGGTCGTGATGAGCCGCCGCGCTGCCGCCATGTCGCTGTACCCACGTAGCTCGGCAGCATGCGCAGCGATTGACGCGTCGTCGATTCGACCCCATACAGCGTCGATTAGATCGGCGACGCGTTCCAGGCCGAGGTGGTTCGACCACAATTCGGGTGCGAGTTCGTGCACGACGGCGCTCGGCGAAGCTGCCAACGCGCTGATGAGCAGGCTCAGCGAAGCGTGGTCCTCGAGCGGTACTCGCCCGAATGCTGAACCGTCGATCGTCGAGCTTCCAAGGCGTGCCGACGCGGCAAGCTGCAGAAGCTCGGACCTCGGAGTCGCCTGGCTCATCTTCGCGACTGATGCGATCGTCTCTTCGAGCCTGCCGGCGTTGTAACACCGTTCCGCAAGGTTGAGTAGTAGGCGATCATCCTCTCCGCCCATAGGGATGAGGTGCTGTTGCAGGATGTCGATCCATGCATCGTCTGCAAGTGCCGAAGTGCGTTCGAGGGCTGTTACTAAACGGTGAACACTTGCGGCGTCGACGGAGGAAGGCGACGAAGCGGTTGACGTAGCGACATCGGAGATTGCGTTGAGGGTGATGGCCGGTCGGCACGAGCGCATCGGCTCGGGCATGAGGTTCAGACGAAGGGTTCCGTTGCCTGATGCGAGCACCTGCAAAGGAACTCTCGCAGAGTCGTCGTTGATGGTGATCTCTCCATCAAGCTGCGCCCATCCACTCGGTGTGGATTCGATGACAATGGCCTCTGGCTTTGCTGCGGCGGCGATGTCGAGGTGGGCGAACAACCGAGTGCCTACCTGAACGGTCCCGCCTGGTTCGATCGGAAGACCCTCGACTGTTTCAACCCTGGAGAGTCGAGCGAAGCGCGAGCCGTCGAAAAAGCCGTTCCGGTCGAGGCGGCTACGCACGTCACGCCAGGCGGCCGATGCCTCGTCCCAACCGTTTGGGTTGCGGAGGCCAGGGTTTGGTTCGGAGAAGAGGAAGTAGGGCCGGGTCTTGTCTGTTTCCTTGCGGCCGGCGTCGTAGTCGGCGTCGGCGTCGGCTCTCCATTGTTCGGTGAGTCGTTCTGTGCCGAGGGTGAAGGACCCGACCCGGATGCCCAGGGTGATTTTCTCGGTCGATTCGTCAACCCTCTCGACGACAGCCCAGCGGATCGGCTCGAAGTCTCGATATGGCGAGTCGGCGAACACAATGCAAGCGCCGTCTCCGACTGCCACAGCCAGACCAGGCTGGATCCATCGTCGGTTATAGGAGATCTCGAAGTTTGCCCCGTCGGGGGCGGCCAGGATCGCCAGGTTCTGCTGGTGGTACTCGCGCACTCGAGATGACTTGACGAGGAAGAGGACTTCGCCAGTCCCGCTGCTTGTCATCCCTGTTCCCTCC
>JAGQSP010000317.1:0-546 GCA_020439485.1 Acidimicrobiales bacterium
GTTGCTGATGCCCGGGCTGGTGAACGCGCACGGTCACGCACCGATGGTGTTGCTGCGAGGTCTGGGCGATGGACTGCCCCTCGAACGATGGCTCACCGAGGCGATATGGCCAACCGAGGCCCGGCTGGGCCCGGGAGACGTCGAATGGGGCATGCGCCTGGCCGTCGCCGAGATGCTTCTCGCCGGGGTCACGACGACGTGCGACATGTACTTCGACGACGCGGCGATGATCCAAGCCGTCTTGGCAACCGGTGGAAGGCACCTGTGCACGCCAGGCGTGGTCGGGGCGGTGCACATGCGCACTCCCAACGGGCTCGCCGACCGCATGGCAGAGATCCGGACGTTGCACTCGGAGTTCCACGATCCGAACGGCAGGATTACCGTCGGTATCGGACCCCACTCGCCCTACGACCTTCCCATCGACGTCGTAGTCGAACTGGCCCAGATGGCGATAGACCTCGAGACCGTCCTGCACCTGCATGTCGCCGAGACCATGACCGAGGGAGCCGCTCTCGAGTCGGCCCACGGATGCAGCACGGTTCAGGT
>JAGQSP010000317.1:634-3210 GCA_020439485.1 Acidimicrobiales bacterium
GTCGCCCACTGCCCCACCAGCAACATGAAGCTCGGGTCGGGGATTGCACCCGTGCGCGAACTGCTGGCGGCGGGCGTGAACGTGGCGCTCGGCACCGACGGGGCGGCATCCAACGACGACCTCGACCTATGGGACGAGATGGCGCTGGCGCCGCTGCTGGCTCGCGTCAAGGCCCACGACCCGGGTGCGCTCACCGCGACCCAGGCCCTGTTGATGGCAACTGCGAACGGCGGCCGAGCGCTGGGGCTGAACGTGGGCACGCTGGCCACAGGGTCGTGGGCCGACATCGTTCGTGTCGACCTGGACCGTCCGTCTTGGCAACCGCTGAGCGACCCGAACACCGACATCGACCAGCTGGTGTCACGGCTGGTGTTCTCGACCAAGAGCCGCGATGTGACCGACGTGTGGGTCGCGGGCGAACGAGTGGTCAGCGACCGCGTGTTGACGACGATCGACCTCGACGAGGCGATGGCCGAGGTGCAGCGCAGAGGTAGGCGACTCGCAGGCAGGTCCGACTGAACCTGCAAGCGGGTGCTTGTCAAAGGAGCCAGTCGCCCGGCTGCTCGGTGTCGGCGTAGAGGCGGGCCTGCATGCGCTGCATGCCCCCTATCCAGCGATCGATGTCGGTGGCTTTGCGTTCGACGTAGGTCTGCACCTCTGGGTGCGGCAGCACGTGGAAGCGCTCTTCGGCGAGGGCCTCGACGACCGTTTGGGCCAATTGCTCGGGGGTCAACACACCATCGCCCGAGGCGACACCCAGGACGCTGCCACCGGCGCGGTCCTTCGATGGGCTGTTCTGCCCGATGTTGGTGGACACCGCCTGAGGGCACAAGACCGAGACCTTGATGCCCTGGTAGCCGTGGGTGATGGCGATCCACTCGGAAAGCGCCACGGCAGCATGCTTGGTGACGGTGTAGGCGAGGCTGCCGACCTGGGCGAGCAACCCAGCCGCTGACGCGGTGTTCAGCAAATAACCTTCTCCGCGCTCGATCATCGACGGCAGAACCGCGCGAGCGGCATACACGTGAGCCATGACATGCACGTCGAACATGTCGCGGATCTCGCTGTCGGGAACCTCCAGACCACCGATGGTCAGATAGCCCGCATTGCTGACGAACAGATCGATGGGTCCGTGGTCGGCCTCGGTTCGACGCACCAGTTCGGCGACTGCGTCCTGGTCGGCGACATCTACTGCAAGCCCGGTACCGCCGACCTTTTCGGCGGCTGATCGGGCACCAGCCTCGTCGCGGTCGGCCACGACGATGTGGGCCGCTCCCTCCGCTGCGAAACGCTCTGCGAGACCCAGCCCTATACCGCTGGCCCCACCCGTGATGACTACGACTTTGCCCTGCAGCTCCATTCCGACGACAGTAGGCCGTCTGCGAGATGGCTCGCGAAATGTACGAGCGAGCGAAGGAGGAACCCATGAGCGCCCTGGCGACCGCGGTCTTGTCGGGCACGCTGGCGCTGGTGACGGCGGTGGTGACCACGGGCTGGAGGTTGCGGTCCGAGCGTCAGGCCCGCCAGCGCGAAGCAATAATCGAACGCCTCGAGCGCTACCGCGAACCGCTGGTTGTTGCGGCCTTCGACCTCCAGCGCCGGCTGTATCAGGTGATCAGCGAGGACTTCCTCTCCAGATACATGAACGCGACCAAAGCAGACTCCGAATACGCCATACGCAGCACCCAATGGCTGCTGGCCCAGTACTTCGGCTGGTGGGAGTTGCTTCGGCGCGAGGTGCAGTTCCTCGAGATCGGCGATGTGGGCGACAACCGCAAATTGGTGCAGTCGTTGTCGCGCATCAGCGACATCATCGACGACCCAGACCCCAACCTGGGCCCTGAGCTTCGCATCTGGTCCGCCGAACAGCGAGCGTTGGGCGAACTGATGCTGGTCGACTCCGAGAACGAGGTGCGCTCTACGACCGTCATGGGGTACGACTCGTTCGCCACGATGCTCGAGGGGGAAGGTCGGCTGTCGAAGCGCATCCATCGTCTGGACGAGGCGGTTCACTCCATGGCCGTCCCAGACGCCGACCACACCAGAGCCATCCTGTTGCAGCGAGCACTCGTCGACCTCATAGACATCCTCGACGACGACCGATCGAGATTCCCTGTCCATCTCCGCTCGAAGCTGCCGCTGGCCGGCCCGCTGAGTGTTGCAGAAGCAGCCCAACTGACTCTGGCCCAGGCACTGCCAACGCCTCATGCAGACTTTCGATTCAGTGGCGAGCCGTGGGCCGCGATCGCAGAATGGGCCGGCCACTTCGGCTTCACCACCGAAGACACCGAGGCGGGCAAACGGTTCTCGCGGCGCCGCAAGTCGACCGGAATCATGGAGGTGGTCGACGTCAACCACACCCCTGACAGCCGCGTGATCATCCTCGGCCACATGGTGAGACCCTGGTGGGCGCCCAGCATCAAATGGCTGGCCGAGGTGCCTGCGCTGGTGCCTCCCGACCATCCGGGCTGGCGACTGCGTAGGTTCGTGCGGAGGTTTCGGCGCGACCTGAACGTGCTCTTGCAGATGTTCGACAGGCCCCTGATCCGGTCGGGCATCAAGAAGCATTGAGGTCG
>JAGQSP010000318.1 GCA_020439485.1 Acidimicrobiales bacterium
ATCGACAACTCTGCGGGTGTCGACTGCTCGGACCACGAGGTGAACCTCAAGATCCTCCTGGCCGACGCGATAGCCAAGCAGCTGATCGATGTGCCCGAGCGGGCCACGTTCCTGGCTTCGCTGGCGGTCGAGGTGTGCGACCACGTTCTCGAGAACAACTCGTCTCAGAACGAGACTCTGACCCTGGCCGAAGCCATCGCCGGCGGCATGGTCGACGTTCACCAGCGCCTGTTGCATTGGCTCGAAGAGCGTGCATCGCTCGACCGACAGCTCGAGGCGCTGCCCACCGACGGCGAACTCGCCAGGCGGCGAGAGGCGGGCAAGGGGCTCACCCGCCCCGAGCTTGCGGTGCTGTTGGCCTACGTCAAGAACAGCCTCACCGAAGATCTGGTGGCATCTTCGCTGGTGGACGAGGTTGCCTTCGAGCCGCTGCTCGATGCGTACTTCCCGCGAGACGTGGTCGAGCGGTTCGGGGCGTTGATCAACGCGCATGCGCTGCGTCGAGAGCTGACGGCCACGTTGGTGTCAAACGTCCTGGTCAACCTCGGCGGTATCTCGATGGTGCACCGGCTGACCGAGGAGACGTCGGCGTCGGTGCCAGACATCGCGCGGGCACACGCTGCGGCGCTGCGTATATTCGACCTGGAAGCGCGCTTCGAGCAGGTCAGGGCCCTCGACGGAATCGTCGAGCCGGCGGTTCAGACGGCACTGAAGCTCGAGATCAAACGCCTGGGCGAGAGGGCTACGCGGTGGCTGTTGCGCCACGAGCCGTTGCCCATCGACGTCGATGAAGTTGTCGAGACTTACGAGGCTCCGGTGGCGGCGCTGTTCGAGATGGTCGAACAGGCCAACCGCGAGCGGTGGGCGCGTATCGCCCACCAGCTCGATGTGGCCGTAGACCAGACCGACATGCCCTCGGGTCTTCAAGCCGACCTCGACGAGCTGGACCGTGCGTTCGGCTTTCTCGAGCTTTCAGAGGTCGGTCGCCAGACCGGCGCCGATCTGCGTGTGGTGGCGTCGGTTGCAGCCGAGCTCGAAGCAGCGTTCGAGCTGGTGTGGCTGCGCAAACACATCGCTGACCTGCCGCGCGACGACCACTGGCTGACACTGGCCCGAGGCACCCTGCGCGACGACGTCTACCGCGAGCACGCTGAGCTGACGGCAGCGGTGGTGCGTTGGATGGCGGGTCACGATGGCTCGCTGGATGCGGCCGGTGCTGTCGAGGCCTGGTCACAAAGCCACAGCGGCTCCGTGACGCGATTCCAGGCCGTGCTGGAAGAGATCCGCTCGGCCGGGCGCCTCGATCTGGCGGGCATGAGCGTGGCGGTCAGGTCGCTCAGCTCGATGGCGCGCATGCAAAGCAAGTTCGACGACCTCTGAGCCGGCTAGCGGCTGGCAGGCACGCGGGTCAGCCCTCGTCGCTTTCGTGGGCTGCGGGAGTGAGACCTCGGTAGGCCTCCGCGGGGCCGATATTGCCCTCGATCACCTGGTGGATCGCATCGCTGACAGGCAAGGTCATTCCCAGATCGCCCGCCATCTTCGCAACAGTGGCTGTGGTTCTGACGCCCTCTGCAACCATGTGCATGTCGTCGAGGATCTCCTGCAGGCTGCGTCCCAGCCCCAGCTGCTCGCCGACGTGACGGTTGCGGCTGTGGGGGCTCATGCAGGTTGCGATCAGGTCGCCCATGCCGGCCAGGCCGGAGAACGTCGCAGGCTCGCCACCCAGGGCCACGCCCAGGCGCGTCAGCTCGGCCAGCCCTCTGGTCATGACCATGGCCTTGGTGTTGTCACCAACGCCCAGCCCATCGGCCATGCCCGTGGCGATGGCGATGACGTTCTTCAGTGCCCCGCCCAGCTCGCAGCCAACGACATCGTGGTTGCGGTAGACCCTGAACATCGTGGTGCTGAAGATGTCCTGGAGCCTTGCTGCCACCGACAGGTCAGAGGTGGCCACCACGGCGGCCGCCGCCTGTCTGGCCATGATTTCGCGGGCCAGGTTGGGGCCGGTGAGTGCTGCGGCAGGATGCCCGGGCATTACGTCGTTGATCACCTCGGTCATGCGGCGGTTTGAGTCGCGCTCGAAGCCCTTGGTGAGGCTGACCACCGGCACCCATGGTCGTAGGAAGTCCGAGGCGGTCTCCAACACGCTGCGAAACGAAGACGATGGGATGCCCACCACCAACACGTCTGCTCGTCTGACCGCGTCTCCCAGGTCGGCGCTGGCCTCGAGGCGCCGCGGCAACGTGAACCCGTCGAGGTAGCGACTGTTGGTGTGGTCGCGATTGATTTCGTCGGCAACCGTTTCGTCGCGGGCCCACAACAAGGTGGGGCAACGCCGCGCAGCGATTGAAGCCACGGTGGTTCCCCACGATCCTGCACCCAGCACTACTACCTGCATTGTTCCCCCTAGCCGGCCGTCGCCCGCCGTCAGCGATCCTTCGAAGCTATAACCCCGTCGGCTTCCAGGGCTTCGAGCTCGGCGGCCGACTTACCCAAGATGCCACCCAGTACGTCGGTGTTGTGCTGTCCCAGCGCCGGCGCCACGCCTTCGGCGACCGCAAGGTCTGCGGGGTCGACTGTGCGTATCGGGAAGCCGGGCACCGAGACCGGCCCGGCCAGCGGGTCGGCGACCGTGCGCACCGTCGCCCGCTCGACCAGATGCGGATGGTGCATGGCCTCCCACACGCTCAGAACGGGTCCGCAGGGCACGCGGTGCGCCTCGAGGGTGGCCATGACCTGCTGGTCAGTCTCGAACCGCGACATCCACTCTTCGATGATGTCGGTGAGAGCGTCGCGGTTGGCGATGCGCGCCGGGTTGCCCTTGAATCGCTCGTCGTCGGCGAGCTCAGGCATGCCCATCGCCGCGAACAGGTTGCGGACCTGGTTCTCGGCGCAGAAGACCACGATCCATCCCTCGGGGCCCTGGAAGGCGCCCGCCGGCGAGATGGGCTCATAGTGGCGACCGCGGCGCATGGCCTCGAACTGGCCGTCGGTCATCGACTCGGCGTAGACGGCCGTCTCGTGCATCTGGAACAGGCAGTCGACCAACGAGATGTCCAAATGGGTGCCCTTACCGGTGCGTTCGCGCCGAAACAGGGCGTGCCCGATTGCTCCCCACGCATGCACTCCTGCGTTGGTGTCGGCCATGCCGATGCCAACAAACATGGGCGGGCCGTCGGCCTCACCGGTCAGGTGCATGACCCCGGTCATCGCCTGAGCGATGAACTCGAAACCCGGCCGCTCTGCCAGCGGGCCTGTGTGCCCGAAGCCGGTGATCGAGGCCATGATGACGTCGGGCTTGATATGGCGCAGGTCGTCGTAGCCGAGGCCTCGGCGATCGAGGACACCCTTCGAGAAGTTCTCGACGACTATGTCGCAGTGCGGCACCAGCTCGCGAATCAGCTGCACTCCGTCGTCGGTCGACAGGTCGACGCAGAGGCTCTTCTTCAGCCTGTTCTGCTGGATGTGGTTGCCGGCCCTGCGGTTGAGTCTCGGGCGTCCGCCCCTGTTGGGGTCGCCGTAGGGCGGCTGCTCGACCTTGATCACCTCGGCGCCCAGCTCGGCCAGCATCCGGGTACACGCCGGGCCGGCCAGATATTGGGTGAAGTCGAGGACTCGTACGCCCTGTAGCCACTGGTCAGATTCCATCGGGTGCTTTCGTAGCACCTCGAACGATCTCCGGTCGAGTCGGTCAGGCGGTTACCATGGCCGCGTGGCACATGTTCACGAGTTCGTGATCGCAGCCAATCGTCTTCCCGTCCGACGCGACGATCAGGGCGGCTGGACCCTCAGCCCCGGTGGGCTCGTTACTGCGCTCATCCCGGTGATGCGCAAGCGGTCCAGTTCGTGGATCGGATGGTCCGGCGAGGCCGCCGATCCAGACACACCCAGCACCATCGAGCCCTTCGAGCACGACGG
>JAGQSP010000319.1 GCA_020439485.1 Acidimicrobiales bacterium
CACAACGACTCCGACGACGAGATCAGCGCCATGTGTGATTGGGTGGTTGACGAGGTCGGGCCCGACGTTCCCATCCACTTCTCGGCTTTTCATCCCGATTTCCGGATGCTCGACACGCCTCCCACACCACCCGAGACCCTGGCGCGGGCCCGGTCGATTGCACTCGAGAGTGGGATTCACCACGCGTACACGGGCAACGTCCACGATGCCGACGGCGACACCACCTGGTGTCCGGCATGTGGGGCCGCGGTCATCGTCCGCGACTGGTACCAGATCCGCAGCCACCAGATCACAGACGACGGCAGGTGTGGGGCGTGCGGTCACGTCATTCACGGTCGTTTCGACGGGCCACCGGGCAACTGGGGCCGAAGGCGCCAACCGGTGTCGATCGAGGGGAGAGGGTCATGACAACGCGAGTACGGTTTCCCGCAGTCGCCGGGTTGTTCTACCCCAAGGACGCCCGCTCATTGGCCGCCGAGGTCGACAGATATCTGGCGGCACGCCGCAGCGACCGCCCGGCCGCGATCGGCCCCAAGGTCATCGTCGTCCCGCACGCCGGCTACCGCTTCTCGGCAGCCGTCGCCGCCCACGCCTACGCCCTGGTCGATGAACTGGAACCCAAGCCCACCAGGGTGGTTCTGCTGGGCCCATCGCACACGGTGCCGTTGCGCGCAATGGCGGTGTCGGCCGCCGATGTCTGGCGTACACCGTTGGGAGACGTCGCTGTCGATCGCGGCACGGTCGACGATCTGGCGACGCTGCCCGGGGTGGTGGTCGACGAAGTGCCCCACATGCGCGAGCACGCCCTCGAGGTGCAGGTGCCGTTCCTTCAGCGCCTGCTGCCCGACGGTTTCGAGCTGGTGCCCGTGGTGGTCGGGCACACCGAGCCGGGCGAGGTGGCCGCGCTGCTCGACCGTTGCTGGGGCACAGAAGAAACCCTCATCGTGATATCGACCGATCTGAGCCACTATCTGCCTTTGCCCGAGGCCCAGTCGCTCGACCGGGTCACCGTCGACGCCGTGCTGGCAGGCGATCTCGATGCCATCACCACCGACAGGGCTTGTGGTGCCATGCCTTTGAAGGGGGCTGTGGTTGCGGCCAAACGGCACGGCCTGCAGGCCCGTCTGCTGGCCATGGCGACCTCCGCCGACGCCGGTGGCGATCATTGGCGCGTCGTCGGGTATGGGTCGTTCGCTTATGCGAGTGCAGCATGACGGCTCTGATCGAGCCCGAGGTAGGCCGGGTTCTGGTCCAGCTGGCGATAGGTGCGATCGCGGTCGAGTTGGGTCTGGAGGCCGAACCCGTCGACGGCCTCGACCGATTCCGCGACGTGCTCGAGCAGCCGGCAGCATCGTTCGTCAGCCTTCATCGGGGACCAAACCTGCTCGGCTGCATCGGGTCGATCGAGCCCAGGCGTTCGTTGGCAAACGATGTCGCCGCCAACGCGGTGGCGGCCGCGTTCAGCGACCCTCGACTGCCGGCGATCACCATCGATGACTTCAGGGCAATGGACGTCGAGGTTTCGGTGCTGGGCCCGCTCGAACCGATTCGGGCCGGCTCATTTGACCGGTTCGCGCAGCAGGTCGCGGCAGGCACCGACGGCCTGTTGGTGAGGGCACCCGGCCACAGGGCCACGCTGCTGCCGGCGGTGTGGGCCCAGTGCCCAGACAGGGCGACCTTCCTCGACCTGCTGTGGCGAAAGGCAGGTTTGGGCCCCCGGAGTTGGCCCGAGGGGATTCGGGCGGATCGCTACTCGACACAGGAGTTTCATTCGAACGGGCCGCGGCGAGCTCGGCCCCAGATCGGTTTGGTGCGGTGATGAAGATCCTGGCGTGTGTTGATTTCAGCCCTGCTGCCTCGGCGGTGGTAGAGCTCGCCGGACGGCTGGCGATCGAGTCCGGTGCAACGGTGACGCTGATGCATGCGGCAGCACCCGAACCGTCGCTGGTGGGATATGACGAGCCCGGCGGCCCGGCCAGCATCGTCGACCGGGTTCACGAACTGTCCGACGAGGTCTCCGAGATGACGCGCCAGACCGACGACCTCGCTCAGCGGGGCGCCACCACGTCAGACCCGATACTGCGCGTAGGCCCCACCACCGAGACGATTCTGGAGGTTGCCGACGAGATCGAGGCCGACCTGATCGTCGTCGCACGGCATCGGCACGGGCCGCTTCACAACCTTTTGCTGGGCAACACGGCCGAGGCCGTCGTGAGGCACAGCAAACGGCCCGTGGTTGTGGTGCCCGCCAGCTAAGCGATTGCGCCTACTGGAGCCCCCGGCCGGCGCCGCCGTCGAGCGGTATCGAAGCGCCGGTGATGAACTGGGCCGAATCCGAGCACAGGAATGCGGCGACCCGGCCGAAGTCGTCTGGATCGCCCAACTTCTTGGCCGGAACACCCTTGGCGATGGTGTCGAGGTCGACGTACAGATCGTTCAGCCGCGGCGTCGCGTGCACGCCCGGCTGGAGGGTGTTCACGGTGATGCCGTCGCCCGCGACCTCGCGGGCAAGGGTCTTCAGGAACGCCGTCAGACCGGCGCGTGCCGTGTTGGACAGGATGAGGCGCTCGTTGGGCTCGCGAACGGCCATCGAGGTGATTGCCACGACCCGCCCCCAACCCTTCTCCTGCATGGCAGGAATGAG
>JAGQSP010000320.1 GCA_020439485.1 Acidimicrobiales bacterium
GCGCCTTCGACGCCACCGTTGGCAATGACCGCAACCGAGGCAACCGCGCCGCCGCCCGAACCCAGCAGGGGGTCTGCTGCGACGACCTCGATGACCTTTTGGCCAGCCTCGAGCACGCGGCCCACGACTCCCCCGCGGATCAGCGATGGGCTGAAGACGCCGGATGCCGAAGCCACAGCGACCTCGGCGCCACCTTCTGTCTTTGCGATGTAGGCGGCAGCGTCAGCACCGGTGAGCCTGTTCGACTCGTCTACGGCGATCGAACGCACCTGGTCGGCGTCGAGCGCCGACGTCATGCGCCGCGAGATGTCGAGCATGGCGCCGACATCGGCCGCTGTGGGCGTAGGTCCGGTCGGCCGCTCGCCGCCCCGGCGTCGAAACGCCATGGCGCCTGCCAGTGCCAACACCAACAGCACGGCCCCACCGCCGAGCGCCAAGGGCAACGCCGAGCCACCCTCGCCAGACGCGGGCTGGCCGTCGGCAGCAGGAAGCCCTGCCGGCGCCGCGGCGACAGCAGCGGTCGTCGACGTCACCCGCTGTTCGACGATGGTCGTCGGGGCTGCTGTGGATGCGACGGTCGCTGGGGTGATGGTGGTGGGAGGGCTGGTCGTCGGGGGTGCTGTCTGTTCGGCCTCCAACTGCAGAACCCGAGGTTCTGTCCACATGCCGAGGTCGATCTCACCGTCGCTGTCCAGCGACAGCAGAACGTCCATCACCAGCACCCGATCGCGGTCTCGCATCGGCAACGGCGGACCACCACGTCTGCGGGCCAGGTCGGCAATCGCGTCGAGCCACTGGCCCGGATCGAGAAAGTTGCGTTGACCGTTCTCGATCAGGCTGAACAACGGATCGGGTATGACACCCAGGGTCAGGTCGACCTCGTCGCTGATCCACTCCCACTCGCGATCGGGAAGCAAGCTGAGCAGCAGGTCGTTGTCGTCGTCGACCAAGATCAGCTCTTCGATCAGTTCGTCGCGGGTCATGTGGTCGAAGCCGACCTCGTCGCGCATCCTGTCGATGGCCGGGGTCGACTCGAACGCGTCCAGCTCGATGAGCAGCAAGAGCTCGTACATCGCTCCGACGAGGCCCATCTCGGTCCAGTTCTCGTCGGGCACCACAACAGGCGTCTGAGCCTGCACTGGGCGCGCCAGCAGAGTTGTGGCTGGCAACGAACTGACCAGCATCAACATCAGCATCAACAACCCGCGGCGCACCCGACCCCATCGGTCGGCGCCCGTGCTGCCTTGAGCCTTTGGGCTCTCGGCCGACATGATCGGACATCTATGAACAGATCGCCCCTAAGGCAGACGGCGGCGGTGCTCGTGGGCTTGGCGGTGCTTGGCGCCTGCTCTGACACCGATGCCGCCAGCAGCTCGACGACCATCTCGGTGATCGAAAACCCGACCACGGAACCGGCCCAGACGACGTCTGCCCCGACCAGCTCGGCAGGCGATGGGGGCTCTACAACCACGGTTCCGGAGGGGTCTACGACCACCGAAGAACCGGCCACCACAACCAGCACCCTGCCTGCGCCGGTGGAAGGCCCGGTTTACATCGTGTCCGACGACCTGGTCGTCGGCTGGTACGAGGACGGCGACTGGGTGATGCCAGACCCGTCGGGCACTACTGCCCCTCCCCTCGCCGGGGTCGAGCTTCGAGACCTGACGGGCCAGGTGATGGGAGCTGTCGGCGCGGACCCCACGCCCGGGTGTTTCCCCGAGGACGACCGTGCCAACTGGCAGGTCGAGTTGGAAGGCGCAACCCTGATCTCGGGCACGCACCAGCTGAGACCCCGTGAAGTGTTGGAGACCTCTCCGACACCCGAGTACGTCGAATTGGTCCAGTCGATCGTCGACAGCACCGGCGCACCTGCAACGATCGAGATCGACCGGGTGCTGCGTTTCGATCTGGAGGGTGACGGTGTCGACGAGGTTCTGATCGAGGCCAACTCGGTAGACGCCGGCGACCCCTACGACCTGAACCCCGGGCAATACTCGGTGCTCTTGTTGCGCCGCATCGGCCCGGACGGCGAGGTCGACAACGTCGTGCTGCACAGCGAGGGCGCACCCGCCGGAGACGAATTCGTCTACATGACGTACTTCTACATTCGTGGGCTCGCCGACATCGATGGCGACAACACGTTCGAACTGATCGCTTCGTATTCGGGGTTCGAGTGGTTCGGTGTCGACGTCGTGGACCTCACCGGCGACACCTCGAACCTGCTCAACGCGGGTTGTGGTGTCTAGTCTTCGCCTATGGATCTGAATCTCGTTGGCAAGACCGCACTGGTAACCGGAGCATCGTCGGGGTTGGGGCTGGGTTGTGCCCGCGCCCTGGCCGCCGAAGGCGCCAAGGTGGTGATGGCGTCGCGCTCGCTCGAAAAGTTGACCGAGGCCGCCGCATCGGTGCCAGGAGCCGTGGTGATGGTGGCCGACGTCTCCGACGACCAGCAGCGTTCGGACCTTCTCGACCGGGTGGCCGACGAGGTGGGTCACGTCGACATCCTCAT
>JAGQSP010000030.1 GCA_020439485.1 Acidimicrobiales bacterium
CCCCCTCGCAAGCAACCACCAAAGACCGAGCCACCGCTGCGCCGCATCGCCAGAACCGCCTGATCTGATGCATCTGGACGAACTGCGCGACCTGATGGACGCGACCTACGGTCTACAAGATACCCAACGGGGTGTCCCGGCGACCATCGCCTGGCTGACCGAAGAACTCGGAGAGTTGGCACAGGCGGTACGCAAGGGCACACGCGAGCAGCAGCTACACGAGCTGGGCGACGTGTTGGCCTGGCTGGCATCGCTGGCAGCCCAGCTCGACCTGTCTATGGACGAGGCGGTCGGCCGCTATGCCGACGGTTGCCCCAAGTGCGCCATGCTCCCCTGCCAGTGCGCTAGCTGAGCCGAGGAATCAGCGCCTCGGCGATCTGCACCGTGTTCAACGCCGCGCCCTTGCGCAGGTTGTCGTTGGACACGAACAGGTCGAGGCCATTCTCGAGCACCTCGTTGCGGCGGATGCGCCCGACGTACGACGGATCGTTGCCGGCGGCCTCAAGCGGCGTGGGCACGTCGGTGTAGACGACCCCAGGGGCGCCCGACAGAAGATCAATCGCCCGCTCGACCGAGATCGGGTTGGCGAACGCACACGAGATGGCGAGTGAATGGCCGGTGAAGACGGGAACCCGCACACAAGTGCCCGAGACCTTCAAGCCGGGAATACCCAGGATCTTGCGGCTCTCGTTGCGCAGCTTCTGCTCTTCGTCGGTCTCGTGTGAACCGTCGTCGACGTAGCTGCCCGCGTAGGGCAACACGTTGTGTGCGATGGTCTTGGAGAACGAACTGGGTGCCGGGAAGTCGAGGGCGCTGCCGTCGTAGGTGAGTTCGGTGGCGCGGTCGACCGTCTTGGCCAACTGCTCGCCCAGCTCGGATACACCCGCAAGCCCGGCGCCGGAAACTGCCTGGTAGGTGCTGGCGATCATCGCCGTGAGTCCAGCCTCGTCGTGGAGGGGCTTCAGCACGGGCATGGCGGCCATGGTGGTGCAGTTGGGGTTGGCGACTATGCCCTTGGGAATCGAGTCGAGAGCCGCCTCGTTCACCTCTGTGACCACGAGCGGCACGTCAGGATCCATGCGCCACCCAGAAGAGTTGTCGACAACGATGGCCCCGGCGGCTGCCACCTTGGGGGCCAAGGCCTTGGATGCCGTCTTGCCGGCCGAGAACAGGACGATGTCGAGCCCGCTGTAGTCGGCCGTGTCGGCATCTTCGACGACCACCTCGGTTTCGCCGACGGGCAGCTTTCGCCCTGCCGAACGCGCCGACGCAAAGAGGCGGATTTCGGTGAACGGGAAGTTCCGCTCGACCAGGATGCTGCGCATGACGCCACCGACCTGGCCGGTGGCTCCAACGATGCCGATTTTCATGGGCGTCAGGCTACAGGCCACCTTCTGTCGGCTGCGGTGCAATATCGGCACGACGACCCGAGCGGCGTGCCCCGTGACCTAGTGTCTGAACGTCAGGTGACTGGCAGGTGAACAGAGCACAAACGCAGGTACCGATGACGAGCACCGTTGCCAGGATCGACCAGAAGCTGCCACCCCCACTGAGAGGGGTGCTGGTGGTGGGCCTGATCTACGTATTCCTAGTGGGTGTTTCGAGCCTCGAAGCCGGCATCAAGGTGATGGGCGCCGACACCCAAGAGCGCCTCTTCTCGGCCGTCACCAACCCCATCGCTGGCCTGTCGATAGGCATCCTCGGCACGGTGCTGGTTCAGTCGTCGTCTGCGAGCACCTCGGTGATAGTGGGCCTGGTCGCGACAGGCCAGCTGGGCGTGGCCGATGCGGTGCCGATGGTGATGGGGGCCAACATCGGCACCACGGTCACCAACACGCTGGTGTCGTTGGGCCACGTGCGTCGCTCGACCGAATTCAAGCGAGCATTCGCCGCCGCCACCGTCCACGACTTCTTCAACGTGTTGGCCGTAGCGCTGCTGCTGCCCCTGGAACTGGCCTTCGGCGCCGTGTCCGAGCCGGCGAAGTGGATGAGCGAAAGGCTGGTCGGTGCCTCGGGCTCCGACTGGAAGAGCCCGGTGAAGGAGTGGGTGAAAGAGCCCGTCAACTGGGTGAAGGACTTCTGGGGTCAGTTCAGCTCGGGAAACGTCGAGGGCACCCTGGTCGTGCTGACCGGCCTGGTGATCATCCTGCTGGCCCTGACCCTGATCACCAAGAACATGCGAAAGCTCGTCGCCGAGCGCATCGAACAATCGGTCAACACCTTGCTCGGCAAGGGCGGAGGCGCAGTTGCACTGCTGCTGGGCCTGGTGATCACCGTCGCCGTCCAGTCGTCGAGCATAACGACCTCGATACTGATTCCGCTGTCGGCGGCAGGGGTGCTGTCGCTGCGCAACGCCTATCCGGTGACCCTCGGCGCCAACGTCGGAACCACCATCACCGCCCTGTTGGCTGCGCTGGCCGCGTCGAGCCCCGATTCGCTGACCGTGGGCCTCGCGCACACCACCTTCAACGTGTTGGGGATACTGGCGCTGTACGTTCTGCCGTTCTTTCGCGAGGTACCAATACGCCTGGCCGAAGGTCTCGCCGACATCGCCATCGAGCGAAGACCGTTGGCTCTCGCATACGTCCTGATCATGTTCATCGTGGCACCGCTCGTCGGCGTTGCCCTTTTCCGGTAGGTGCAAGATGGTGATGTCGTTCTTCCGCAAGGAGTCCGTGGGCCTCGATCACGTCATAGCAAAGGCGGTAGCGATGCTCAGCGACGCCAGGCATTCATTCGACCTCGCATCGAGCGCCCTGTTGTCGGGAGCCGACGCATCTGCGGTGGCCTCGGACATCCGCGACACCGACCAGCGGATAAACGAGGCCGAACGCGAACTGCGGACCGAACTCGTGGTACACGTCAGCGTCCAGGGCTCGGCCGACATAGGAGAGGTGCTTGGCCTGATCCTGTTGATCAAGAAGATCGAACGCATCGGCGATCAGGCCAAGAACATCCTGGACCTGTCAGAGAGCGGGGTGTCCTTGGCGCACTCCGATGACATCGCGGACCTCATCGCCGGACGCCAGACGGTGTCGTCTTTGTTCAACGAAGCAGCGCGCATCATCGGCGAAGAAGAAGACGTGCCCGCGGCCTTCATAGAAGCATGCACCTCGATCGGAGCCGCGTTGCAGGCCGAGATCGACAGCTACCTCACCTCGGATCGGCCGGGCCGCGAGGTGGTGCCCCGGGCCATCTATGCCCGCTATCTGAAGCGCGTCGTCGCCAACCTGCTGGGCGTTGTGCGCAGCGCCAACGAGCCCATAGCCCGCGGTGACGACAACGCCGACGCGTACAACGACCTCGACGACTGAACCCGCACCGGATCGCGCCTAGACGGCGCCTTCGTCCAAGCCGAAGTCTGAGCTAGACGGCGCCTTCGTCCAAGCCGAAGGCGGTGTGCAACACCACGGTGGCCTGATCGACGTCGGAGTCTCGCAGCACGCAGCTGATGCGGATGGCGCTGGTCGAGATCATCTCGATGTTGATGCCGACGCGCGCCAGCTCCTCGAACATCGTCGCGGCCACACCGGGGTTGGATGCCATCCCGGCGCCCACCACCGACACGCGGCCGATGGTGTCGTCGGTCGACACACCCTCGAATCCCATCTCGGCGGCCATGCGGAAGCAGATCTCCTCGGCATCGCGAGCCGATTCCTTGGGAACCGTGAACGAGATGTCGGTGCGACCGTGGTCGCTGACGTTCTGGACGATCATGTCGACGTTCACGTTGGCGTCGGCCAGGGTCCGAAACACGCGGGCGGCGATGCCCGGCTCGTCGCTGACGCCGGCAAGGGTGACCTTGGCCTGAGACGTGTCGGGCACGATGCCCTTGATGATGGCTTTCTCCACTTCGGGGCCTTCCTCGACCACCCAGGTTCCGGGTTCCCAGGTGAATGCAGAGCGGACATGGAGCGGGACACCGTATGCCCGCGCGACTTCGACCGATCTCATGACCGGCTTTGGACATCCGACGGCGGTCATCTCGAGCAGCTCGTCGAAGGAGATCTGGCTCATCTTGTGAGCCGAAGAACAGACCCTGGGATCGGTGGTGAAGACACCAGAGACGTCGGTGTAGAGCTCGCAGGCGTCTGCACCCAGACCGTGCGCCAAAGCCACGGCGGTGGTGTCGGACCCGCCACGACCCAAGAAGGTCACGTTGTGGTCTGTGGAGACGCCTTGAGCGCCGGCGACGACGGCCACACGCCCCTGATCGACGCTCTGGCGCACCCGATACGGGTCGACCGACAAGATCTTGGCGTTGCGGTGGACCGTGTCGGTGATGAAGCCGGCCTGGCTACCGGTGAACGAATCGGCCGGCACGCCTACCTCGTGCAACGCCATACACATGAGCGCGATGGCCTTGCGCTCGCCGGCGGTGATGAGCATGTCCATCTCGCGCCCGGGCGGATTCCTGGACACCGACGCGGCGAGGCGGAGCAGCTCGTCGGTCTCCTTGCCCATGGCGCTGACCACCAGCACGACCTGATCGCCGCGCGAGCGACAGCGCTTGACGTGATCGGCGACCTCGCGCATGCGATCTGGGTCGGCAACCGAAGTACCGCCGAACTTCTGAACGACTAGAGCCACGGGAGACAAAACTAGCGCCCGCGGAGCTATCGCCCGACTGTGATTTCGAGCACCCGCGCGCTGATCGCGCCAGCCCCCGATGTTGGTACCGTTTCCCGCCATGGGAACCGAGAAGCGTGAACGCCAGAAGGCCGGCCGCCAGGCCAGGCGCGAAGCCGAGATGAAGGTCGCCGCCGCCCAGCGCCGCAAGCGCGCAATCATCCGCGGCGTGGTGATAGCTGCGGTGGCGATCGGCCTGGTGCTGCTGTACAGCGTGTTTGCAGGCGACGACAACGACGACGTGGCAGCGACCGCCTCGACCACCACCGCGATCGCCGAAGGTGACACAGCCACCTCCACCACCCAAGCCGAGGCAGATGCCGCCGCCCCCGAGTGTCCACCCGAGGATGCCTCGGGCCCGCAGCTGGTCAGCTTCCCCGCTGCCCCGCCGAACTGCATCGACCCAACGGAGAAATACGTCGCCCACTTCAACACGTCGATGGGCGAGTTCGAGGTGCTCCTCGATCCTGAGATGGACGAGGTCACGGTGAATAACTTCGTGTTTCTGGCCCGCCACAACGCCTACGAAGGAGTGCTGTTCCACCGGATCATCAACGACTTCATGGTGCAAGGCGGTGACGTGCAGTTCCTCGGTGGCCGAGGCGGCCCCGGCTACAGCTTCACCGGCGGTGTGCCCGATGCGGGCCAATATCGCATCGGATCGATCGCAATGGCCAACTCGGTGGGGCCGTCCAGCAACGGAAGCCAGTTCTTCATCGTCACCGGCCCCCAGGGCGTCGGCCTGCCGCCCAACTACTCGCTGTTCGGCCAGGTGATCTCGGGCATCGAGGTGCCACTGGCGATGCAAAAGGTCGAAACCAACGCCGACGACGCACCCCTGGAGGACGTCGTCATCGAGTCGATCGAAATCAGAACCGCCACCGACGACGACATCGCCGCCTACGACGAGGCCATGGCCGGCTGACGCCTGCGGCGGCGCGCCGATTTGCCACCGACCGGGCCCTCTGCTCTGATTACCGGACAGTAAGTTGCATTAGGGGTGCAAGATGCGTATCGGAGTAGTCGGCTCAGGAATCATGGGCTCGGGAATCGCCGAGTTGGCCGCCAGCGCAGGCCACGACGTGGTGCTGAGGTCGCGCGTCGAAGAAACCGCCCACGCCACGGTCCAAAAGACTGCCAAATCGCTCGAGAGACAGGTGGGCCGAGAGCGCATCACCCGTGAACAGGCAGATGAGATTCTCGACCGAATCACGGCCACGGCTCACCTGGGCGACCTGCACGATTGCGACCTGGTGATCGAATCGATCGTCGAGGACCTGCCGACCAAGCTCGAGATGTTCGAGTACCTGGGCGAGGTGTGCAGGCCAGACACCATCATCGCGACCAACACCTCGACCTTGCCCGTGGTCGACATGGCAATGGCGACCCTGCACCCCGAGCGTGTGTGCGGAATCCACTTCTTCAACCCAGCACCGGTGATGAAGCTGGTCGAGATCGTACGGCCCATAACCGCATCGGACTCGACCATCCAGACCGCCGTCGAGTTCGCCGAGAGCTGTGGCAAGGACGTGGTCCAGGTTCACGACGAGGCCGGTTTCATCGTCAACGCACTTCTGTTCCCCTACCTGAACAACGCCGTCAAGATGTTCGAGCGAGGTATGTCCGACGCCGCTGGCATCGACCGTGCCATGAAGGGCGGGTGTGGCTTTCCGATGGGCCCACTCGAACTGCTCGACCTTGTGGGCCTGGACACCACGGTGGCCATCCTCGACGCTCTCTACGCCGAGTTCGCCGACCCCAACTACGCCCCAGCCCCCACTCTGCGCCGGATGGTGTCGGCGGGCCAACTGGGTCGCAAGTCGGGCAAGGGATTCCATAGCTACGGCTGACCAGTCCGTGGCAACATTGCGATGTGATTCGAGGCGCACACACGGACCCGGGCAGCGAGCCGATCGAGCCCCCACCCACCCGATGGTCCTTTCCACCACCCGACACCGCCGACCCAAACGGTCTGGTCGGTGCCGGTGCCGACCTCGAGCCCGGAACCTTGTTGTATGCGTACCGAACAGGGCTGTTCCCCATGCCACTGGGGCGCACCATCGGTTGGTGGTCGCCCGACCCACGGGCGATCATCCCGCTGTCGCGGTTGAAGGTCTCAAAATCGCTTCGGCAGTCGTGTCGCCGCTACAACGTCACGATGAACCGGGCCTTCGAAGAGGTGATCACCGCGTGTGCCGACCCCAGCCGGCCACACGGTTGGATCAACCAGCCAATCATCGACGCCTACACCGAACTGCACCGCGCCGGCTGGGCTCACAGCATCGAGACCTGGGACGGCGACGAACTGGTGGGCGGACTCTACGGAGTGGCCATCGGCGCATTCTTTGCGGGCGAGTCGATGTTCCATCGGGCCAACGACGCCTCGAAGGTGGCTTTGGTGGCCCTGGTCGATGCGATGAAGGCCACCGGTGGCGCCCTGCTGGACGTTCAATGGCCCACACCACACCTGCGAAGCCTCGGCGCGGTCGAGATAGACCGCAAGGACTACGTCGAGCTGCTCGAGGCAGCAGTTGCCAGGCCACTGGCCGCTGTTTGGCGCCAGCCGATGGTGTTCGCCGCCCGTACCTGACCTCATGCGCGCTGGGCTATCGCAAGCCAGCGGAAAGGCAGTCCTCATGACCGACAGACCGTGGCTGATGCGCACCTATTCGGGCCACTCGACCGCAGAGGCCTCGAATCGGCTCTACAGAACCAACCTGGCAAAGGGCCAAACCGGGCTGTCGGTGGCCTTCGATCTGCCAACCCAGACCGGCTACGACCCCGACCACCCGTTGGCGGCGGGCGAGGTCGGCAAGGTCGGGGTTCCGGTGGCGCACTCGGGTCACATCGATGCTCTCTTCGACGGAATACCGCTCGATCAGATGAACACTTCGATGACGATCAACGCCACCGCAGCATGGCTGCTGGCGCAATACATCGCCCATGCAAGGCGCAACGGCATCGAATCGACCGCGCTTAGGGGCACCACCCAGAACGACATCGTCAAGGAATACCTCAGCCGGGGCACCTACATCTTCCCGCCCGAGCACTCGCGTCGCCTGATCGTCGACATGATCGCCTACTGCTCGACACATGTCCCCAAGTGGAACCCGATAAACATCTGCAGCTATCACTTGCAGGAAGCCGGAGCCACACCGGTTCAAGAGATTGCATTCTCGCTTGCGACGGCAATCGACATCCTGGACGCCGTCCGCGACAGTGGCCAGGTGCCGGCCGATCGTTTCCCGGCGGTGGTCGGCTCGATCTCGTTCTTCGTCAACTCGGGTATCCGGTTCGTCGAGGAGGTCTGCAAGATGCGGGCCTTCACCCAGATGTGGGACCAGATCACGGCCCAGCGTTATGGCATCGAAGACCCCAAGATGCGCCGGTTCAGGTACGGAGTGCAGGTCAACTCGCTGGGCCTCACCGAACCTCAGCCCGAAAACAACGTTCAGCGCATTGTGCTGGAGATGTTGGGGGTCACGCTGTCCAAGGCCGCCCGGGCGCGGTCGATACAGCTACCAGCGTGGAACGAGGCCCTGGGTCTGCCGACCCCGTGGGACCAGCAGTGGTCACTTCGGATGCAGCAGGTGTTGGCCTACGAAAGCGACCTGCTCGAGAACGAAGACATCTTCGACGGGTCACACGTGATCGAGGCCAAGACCGCACAGCTGATCACCGACGCACTCGCCGAGATGGACGAGATCGCCGAGATGGGTGGGGCGTTCGCCGCCATCGCCGAGCTGAAATCGAGGCTGGTGCAGTCACACACGCAACGTATGCGCCGCATAGAGTCCGGCGACCAGATGGTCGTAGGTGTCAACGCCTTCACCGAAACCGAGGCGTCGCCTTTGAGTGGCGGCGACAGGATCCTGAAGGTCGACCCCGAGGTCGAACCCACCCTCATCGCCGACGTGCGACGCTGGAAGGCCAACCGCGATCAGGCTGCTGTCGACGCGGCGCTGGCGTCGGTGCGACAGGCCGCCGAAGACGGTTCGAACATCATGGAGCCGACCATCGCCGCCGCCGAAGCCGGTGTAACCACGGGCGAATGGGCCGACGTTCTGCGCTCGGTCTTTGGTGAGTACCGCGCGCCGACCGGTGTCGGGGCACCCACGGTCACCTCAGGCGACCTTCGCTCGATCGCCGACAGGATCTCGGGGTGGCCCGACGGCCCGCCCAGGTTCTTGGTAGCCAAGCCCGGCCTCGACGGCCACTCGAACGGAGCCGAGCAGGTAGCCATCGCCGCGCGCGACGCGGGCATGGAGGTCATCTATCACGGCATACGAACCACGCCCGACCAGATCGCGATAGCAGCACGCGACGAAGACGTCGACGTCATAGGCATATCGATCCTGTCTGGCTCGCACCTGCACGCAGTCCCCGAGGTGGTGGCCAAGGTTCGAGCCCTGGGTGTGGAAGCTCCCGTGATCGTCGGTGGCATCATCCCCGACGAAGACCGCGCCGTACTGATCGAGGCCGGCGTTGCGCGTGTTTATACGCCGACCGATCACGATCTGGGTTCGATCATGTCCGACATTGCCGATCTGGTCGAGACCACCAGGTCCGACGGCGCCTAGACCCAAACCAGCGCAGGGCCAAAACCTTGAGGCGACCCCTGCGCTGGTCGACGAGGAAGATGTGGCGCTGGACCCCATAACGGCCGAACGCGAATCTTCCCGAGTTGCCGACCACATCGTTCTGGTGTGGCCGAGCATCGGAGTCGTGGGTCTTGCCCTGGGTGTCGCCGGTCTGTTCTTCGAGGCTCCGGGCCTGGGATTGGCCGCCGGAATGTGTGCACTTGCGGCAGGCATCGGCGGAATGAGGCGGTCATCGGCAGCCATCTCGCCAGAGCCCAAGCAGTTGCAGGCAACCGAGATGCCCAATGTGGTCGTGCCCTCACAGGCGGCCGTGATTCAGGGTGAATTGCTCAGCGGCGAGTACTTCGATCTGGCGGTTCGCAGCAGGGTCACATCGGCCCGCAGGTTTTTGAAGCCCGTGGCCGTGGTTCGGATACGCATGGCAGGCGTCGAGGTCTCGGCACCCGCTCAGGACACCACCGTCGCCTCGATCATCGCCGAGACCCTGCGCGAGTGCGACAGCGCGTTCGTGCTGGGAGATGACGACGCGGCACTGATTCTGGAAGACACCCCCGAAAGTGGCGCAATCTGGGTCGTCGAGCGCCTGCGCCGGGCGTTCAGCGAGCAGATGTCGATGAGCGTCTGGGCGGGGGTTGCGTGTTATCCAGCCCATGCCATGGACGCCACCGAACTCCAGGCGCAAGCCGATGGGGCTTTGACGCGTGCACGCGAATGGCCTCAAGACCGCATCGAAGTCGCGTTCGCAGAGTAGGTACCGGGGTGCTCAACGCGCTCGCGCAGGCCAGCCCATCTGCGAAGTCCAGCTGCGACCGCTGAAGCGCCAGGCCACATCGGGCAAGACAGGGGCTTGTGCCGACGTGGCCACCGGGGTCAGGAACTCGAGGGCCGCAACTATCGCTGCAGCTTGCTCTTCGGTCGGAACCGGCTGGATCGAATAGGCCGTCATGGCAACTTGCACCTTGTCCACTGGAGGGGTCGGCTAGAGGGGCACGTTGCCGTGCTTGCGCTTGGGCAGCTGCTCGCGCTTGGTGCGAAGCATGCGGAAGCCCGCGACCACTCGACGCCGGGTGTCGACGGGATCGATGACGTCGTCGACGTAGCCACGCTCGGCTGCCAGGTACGGGTTGGCGTACTTCTCGGTGTACTCGGAAACCAGCTCGTCGCGGCGCTTGACCGGATCGGCGGCCTGCTGCAGCTCGCGCCTGTACAGGACCTCCACAGCACCCTGGGGGCCCATGACCGCCAGCTCGGCCGTGGGCCAAGCGAGCGCCAGGTCCGAGCCAACCGACTTGCTGTCCATCACCACGTAAGCACCGCCGTAGGCCTTGCGCGTGATGACCTGGATGCGTGGCACGGTCGCCTCGCAGTAGGCATAGAGCAGCTTGGCCCCGTGGCGGATGATTCCGCCGTGTTCTTGGTCGACGCCGGGCAGGAACCCGGGCACGTCGACGAAGGTCAGCAGGGGCAGGTTGAACGCATCGCAGAAGCGAACGAACCGGGCCGCCTTCTCAGACGACTCGATGTCGAGGACTCCGGCCAAAACGAGGGGCTGGTTGCCGACGACGCCTACCGGATGGCCGTCGATTCGAGCGAAGCCACACACGATGCTGCCGCCGAAAGAAGCGTGATATTCCATGAAGTCACCGTCGTCGACGACCTCGTGGATGACGGCCCGCATGTCGTATGGCACGTTGGGCGAGTCGGGCATGATCGCGGCCAGGCCGTCGCAGGCGCGGTCGGGGTCGTCGGTCGGTTCCTCGTAGGGCGGCAGTTCGAGGTTGTTCGACGGCAGGAATCCCAGCAGATACCTGACCTCGTCGAGTACGTGTTCTTCGTCGTCGGCGACGAAGGTGGCGACACCGGACTTGCTGGAGTGCGACTGTGCGCCACCCAGTTCTTCGAGGGTGACGTCTTCGCCGGTGACGGTCTTGACCACGTCGGGGCCGGTGATGAACATGTGCGACGTTTCGCGCACCATGAAGATGAAATCGGTCATGGCCGGCGAGTACACAGCCCCACCGGCGCACGGCCCGAGGATCACCGAGATCTGGGGGATGACACCCGATGCTTTCACGTTGCGACGGAAGATCCCGCCGTAGCTGGCCAACGACACCACACCCTCTTG
>JAGQSP010000321.1 GCA_020439485.1 Acidimicrobiales bacterium
AGCAGCGACAAATCGAGAGGATGCTTGGGATATGAAAGCCTGGCTGAAATCGCTGATGTCGGTGAAGCCGACAGGATCGGCAAACCGTGCTCTTCTCGTGAAAGCCCTTCCCTGGCTGTGGCTCGGCATGTCCGCCGCGTGGGCCGTGGTCATCTTCACCACCGACCAACTGGCATGGCCACTGGCGTTGTGGATCGCCACCACCCTTGGACCGCTCACCGCACTCAAGGCCAGACTCGACTCGCAAGCCGGTCCCCGAGGGGGAGCTGAGCACAGACCTACCTCTCCAACCCCAAAGCGAGAAACGCAGCGATGACCACCCCACGCGAAGCCCCAAGCCAANNTCGACCAAGCCGTAGACGAACGAAGAGATGCGGCCCGACGATACGTCCACCAGCTCCGGGTGTTCTACGTCCACGCCGGTGTGTTCGCAGCTGGTATGACCGCCATCTTCGTCGTGAATCTCCTCACCAACCTCTCCGCTGGAATCGCAGGTCAATGGTCGGCATGGTGGTCGCTCTGGGCTCTCCTCGGATGGGGTGCCGGGATCGCGGTTCACGGACTCGTTGTCCGGCTGAATCGACCGTCGCCTGCAACCTCGTCCTGGGAGCAGCGACAAATCGAGAGGATGCTCGAGTGACTCATCCTGGTCTGGCTCGACGACCACTGCAGATACGCCCTGCACGTCTCAGCCCACCACCGCGTCACCGGCGACATCGTCGTCGACACCTTCAACCAAACCGCCACCGGAGAACTCCTCCAAATCCTCAGCTCGGCCGTCGGATCAGCCCAGCAATCGCTCCGGTGGCCCCGGCAATCTGGATGTTCGGCAGACCGTCCCTCAGGACACCGTGACCGCCGACGTCGTCGAGGAGCTCCTCGTTGCCGGGCTGGCTTGTGGCTATGGTCGAGACATGACGCCCGATCGGCTCTCCGAGTTGGCGAGTCTGCGACGAGCCCGCGACTTCATCGACCAGCACTACATGGAGCCGCTCGACGTGCCAGCGATAGCCGACGCTGCGTTCATGTCGGCTGGCCATTTCTCGCGCCGGTTTCGTGACGCCTACTCCGAATCGCCCTACAGCTATTTGATGACGCGGCGGATCGAACGGGCCCAGGCACTGCTCCGGTCGGGCAGTTCGGTCACCGACGCCTGCTTCGCAGTGGGGTGTACGTCGCTGGGTTCGTTCAGCGCTCGGTTCTCCGAGATCGTGGGGCTGAGCCCGTCCGCTTACAAGCGGCTCGATCACCGTGATCTCGAGGCCGTCCCACCTTGTGTGGCGATGCACCACCTCCGACCTGCTCGGTAGCCGTCACCGACGTGGCGGCCGATCGGTCAGGATCGGAGAAGTCCAGGACCGCAACATCTCGTAGCGTTGAACGCCATGAGCGTAGTTGTCTCCACCATGTTCATCTCGGTCCACGATCCCGAAGAAGCACTGGCCTTCTACCGGGACTCGCTCGGCCTCGAGGTCCGCAACGACGTCAAACGGGGCGACTTCCGGTGGATCACCGTAGGCGCGCCCGGCCAGGCTGTCGATGTGGTGTTGTCCCAACCCCACGGCGGGCGATCCCAACAAGACGGTGACGCCCTACTCGAGCTCGTCACCAAGGGCTCGATCCAGGCGGCCATCTTCTCGGCTGCTGACCTCGACGAAACCTTCGAGAAGATACGGGCTTCGGGTACCGGTGAGTTGCTCCAGGAACCCAAGTCGCAGCCTTGGGGGGTGCGGGACTGCGCCTTTCGTGACCCCTCCGGCAACCTGGTCCGCATTGCCCAAGCCTGACCCGGTTCGGACGTCGAGCACATCGAGTCCAGGAGAACACACCCCATGAAGACGATGACCTGCCAACAACTCGGAGGCCCCTGTGGCCACGAACATCACGGCGACACCGCCGACGACGTCATCCGTGCCCAGGACGCCCACCTCAAAGACATGGTCGCGAACGGGGACGAGGCCCATCGTCCGGCGCGCGACGACATGAAGTCGCGGTGGCGCCGCCCCGTCTCCGGGATGCGTTGGTACCGACAAGCCAAGAAGGATTTCGCCGATCTCCCGGGACACCAGTAGTGGAAGACTTTCCCGACGTCGACGCCAACCTCGCCGAAGAGATCAAGTGGGGCAAACGAAGACTTGGCCGAAGCGATCTACATCCTCATCCCCCGGATCTTCGCCGGCAAAGGACTCCGGGACCGATAGCCCGAAGGGTCTGATGCGACGAGGTTCCGAGCACGCCGGAACCTGCTCGCTCACTGCTGGGACATCGCCGGGCCCACCCGTAACCGGCTCGCAGCTCGATGTCCGGGATGCGCGTCGCTGTGCTCGGTGACGTCGCCGACGGCCACCATGTCGCTGCGGTGCTCGAATTGAGTTTCCGCTGGGGCGATGGTGCTGTGGGCACCCGCCCGACGATGCAGTGGCTAACAGTGATGCGACGGGCCGGCCGTCGGACCGCGGCACTAGGAGCGAACCGAAATGACACGCGATCAAGCCAGGCCCGCGCCGGGTGACGCTAGCGGGGTGAGGCTTCGACCGGCCGAGGCCAGCGACGGAGCGTCGATGGACCATGACCGACGAGGTCGAGTTCGGCCGGGCCAGATGTGCGGTGCCTAGTGCACCATCGTTAGTACCCCGGTCGCTTCAGTTCCACCACCAGATGCCCTTGCTGTTCGCTCTCGGGGACGACCTTGTGCGCATCAGATCAACACGTCCTCGCCTGCCGTCCGGCAGGGTCACAGGTTCGATCGCAACGACGGCATCCTCGTTCGCCGCCCGACACCACTGACTCAACAACTCTGGTCAATCCGTGTTCTGAGCGGCACTCGCTCCACTCGTCGCCGAAGACCCACGGCTCATTCACGAGCATGGGGTGGATCTGGTCTACCTCGCTGAATCTTTTCTTGGTGTCGTGCGCTTAGAGCAGGCGTCCAGGCTCCGAGCGGAGAGCCTCACGGAGCAGCCGAAGCGACAGCCTGGCGTGGGGCGTCGATCGTGGTTCGTTCGGTGAAGGTGCTCATGAGAGGTGCTCGTGGAGTTGGTGGGTGTGGGTGTCGAGCGCGGCGAGCACGGTGCTCTCGTTCGCTGGTGGAAGCCACACGACGACTCGATCGATGCCTGCCTCGTGGTAGCTGGCCAGGAGTGCCGGCTCGCCCTGCGATGAGTACACGGTCACGACAGCGGTTTCGGGGTCGCGATCGTGTTGTTCGAAGGCGTGGTGGAGTCGGGGCAGGTGTTCGATGACGTCGCCGTAGCCTTCGATCGGGAGCCAACCGTCGGCCCAGGTGGCGATGTCATCGAACACCTCGCTGGTGGCGCGTGCCCCGACGTGGAGTGGCGGGGCGGGCTGCTGGGTGGGCTTGGGCCAGGACCATGA
>JAGQSP010000322.1 GCA_020439485.1 Acidimicrobiales bacterium
CGAGCAGGAAGCCGAACTTGCGCTGGGCCTCCTCGGAACCGATTCCCAACAGGTCGAAGATCTGTTGCTGGATGTCGCCGCGATGGATACGGACAGAGCCCGAACCCAACTCCCAGCCGTTCAGCACCAGGTCGTAGGCCTGCGAGCGAACGTCGAGCAGGCGCTGGGGGTCGGTGCCCGCTGCTGCCAGCAGCTCGATGTCTTCGGCGTGGGGCATGGTGAAGGGGTGGTGGGCCGGAACCGGGTTGCCTGCGTCGTCGATGTCTTCGAAGAGCGGGAAGTCGACAACCCACAAGAAGTTGAGACCGCCCTCGTTGACAGCCGGGCGACCCAGCTCGAGGCGCAACAGACCCAACACGTGCACCGTTCGGCGCCATGCGTCGGCAACCAGGAAACACACGTCGCCCGCCTGTGCGCCCAGGCGCTCGAGCACACCGTCGATCTCGCTCTGGGTCATGAACTTGGCGACGGGTGAGGTGACCTCGCCACCCTCGCCGACCTTGAGCCACACCAGGCCCTTGGCGCCCCATCGCTTTGCGCTGTCGGTGAGCTTGTCGAGCTGGTTGCGCCCCAAGTCGTCGGCCGCACCCTTCATGCAGATGCCCTTGATACAGGGGGCCTGGAACGCCTTGAATTCGGTCTCGGCGAACAGGTCGGTCAGCTCGGCCAGCTCCATCTCGAAACGCACGTCGGGCTTGTCTGACCCGAAACGGTTCATGGCCTCGTGCCAGGTCATCTCAGGGATTTCGGTGGGACGCTCGCCGGTGATCGCCTCGGTGGCGGCGGCCACAGCCTCTGACACAGAGGCCCGAACGTCCTCGCCCGAAGCAAAGCTCATCTCCATGTCGAGCTGGATGAACTCGAACTGTCGGTCGGCTCGAAGGTCTTCGTCTCGAAGGCAACGCGCCATCTGGTAGTAGCGGTCGATGCCGCCGACCATGCACAGCTGCTTGAACAGCTGGGGGCTCTGGGGCAGGGCATAGAACGAGCCAGGCTTCAGGCGGCTGGGAACCACGAAGTCGCGCGCTCCCTCGGGGGTGGACGCGATCAGCATCGGGGTCTCGATCTCGACGAAACCCTGAGTTTCCATGGCGTTGCGGATAGCCGAGTTGACCCGTGCGCGGGTGCGCAGGTTGCGCTGCATCCGAGAGTTGCGCAGGTCGAGATAGCGGTGGCGGATGCGAATCATCTCGTCGACCTCGACCCGACCATCGATCTGGAACGGAGGCGGCTCTGCCACCGACAGGATCTCGACGGTGGCCTCACCGATCTCGATCTCGCCGGTCGCAAGCGAATCGTTGACGGTGTCGTCGGGCCGTTCGCGCACGGTGCCCGTGACGGCCAGCACATACTCGGAGCGGATGTCGCGGGCCGCCTCGACCACACACTGGACGATTCCGGTGTGGTCGCGCAGGTCGACGAAGGCCAGGTGCTCGCCGTGTTCGCGGCGCTTGGATACCCAGCCGCACACGGTGACGGTGCGGCCCACGTCGGCTCGGGTGAGGGTGCCGCAATAGTCGGTTCGAGAGGTCATTGAAGCGGAGATCTTTCTGGAGGGTCTTTTCGATACAGACGAATATCAGCGGGACAGAACTTCGGCGACGGCGCTGACGACCTCTGATCGGGCCAGGGTCTGCTGGGCGACGTCGGAGCGCAGATTTCGGAGGGTGACCACACCTGTGGCCAGCTCTTGGTCGCCGATGATGAGCGCCCATCCGGCGCCCGACCGGTCGGCGGCCTTCATCTGCGAACGCATCGACCGGTGATCGAAGGATCGGTCGGTTGCAATGCCGGCTGCCCTCAGCTCGTGCGACAGGTCGCGCGCGGCGCTGCCGTCGGTTACGTCGATGATCCAAACGACCGGCGAAGTGCTGGGCGGCGAGAACGTCTGCTCGGCATCGCAGGCCAGCAGCAGGCGTTCGATGCCCATGGCAAAGCCGATGCCGGGTGTGTCTGGGCCACCCAACTCCTCGACCAGACCGTTGTAGCGGCCGCCACCGCCAAGCGCGTTCTGGGCGGTCTCGAGCGCCGACGACTGGTACTCGAACAACGTGTGCGTGTAGTAGTCGAGACCTCGCACCAACCTGGGCTCGATTGCGAAGGGGATGCCCAGCGAACCGAGGCCCGCCTGGACCCGCTCGAAGTGAAGCCCGGCCTCGACCGACAAGAAGCTCTCGATGCGGGGTGCCTCGGAGGTGACCCGCCGGGTGGCCTCCCGTTTCGAGTCGAGCACCCGCAGGGGGTGCGCCTCGACCTTGTCGTGGTCTTCGGGGTCTATGTCGCCGATGTTGTCGCGCAGATACTTCTGCACTGCGTCGGCGTATGCGATGCGCGTCTCGGCATCACCCATCGAGTTGATCAGCAGCAGTACCCGGCGCAGACCGATGGCTTCCAGAAAGCGCGACCCCAGGGCGATGACCTCGACGTCGACGTCTGCATCGGAGGAACCCAGCACCTCGATGCCGAGCTGATTGAACTGTCGCTGGCGGCCCGCCTGAGGTGCCTCGTAGCGGAAGAAGGGTCCCTGATACCAGACCTTCCAGGGCACTATGGGCCGATGCTGCACGAACGCCCGACACACCGAGGCGGTGTTCTCGGGCCGCAGCACCATGCGCCTGTCGCCCTTGTCGAGAAAGTCGTACATCTCCTTCTTGACCACCTCGGTGCCCTCGCCGATGCGTTGGAACACGCCGAGGTCCTCGAAGATGGGGGTGTGCAGCAGGCCATAGTTGGCGAGCGATGCCTCGCTTGCGAACGCGTCGATGAGAGCCTGCCAACGAGCCGACTCGGGTGGTTGCACATCGCGCGTGCCTATGGGCGTCTGGAAACTGTTCGCCTTGGCCATGACCCCGCCATGGTATAAGCACCCACGGCGGCTCGGTCGCGAGTTTCAGTCGCCCTTGTCGGACTGCGACGGCACCGAGCGGTATGCCTCGAACACGGCATCGACGGCGCGGACCTTTCGCAGCAACATCTCGAGGTGTGACGGATCGACCAATTCGAACTCGAAATGCATGGTCGAGACCTGGTCGCCACCGGTCAGGGTCTTGGCGCTGAGGATGTTGACGTGCGAGTCGGACATGGCCTGGGTGACCTCGGCCAGCAGGCCCGAGCGGTCGAGCGCCTTGACGTCTATGGACATGACGTAGCTGCCCTCGAAGCCAGAATCCCACTCGACATCGACCAGGCGCCCGCCCTGGCTGGCCGCCAGTTCGACCGCGTTGGTGCAGTCGGTGCGGTGCACTGAAACCCCTCGGCCCCTGGTGACAAATCCCATGATGTCGTCGCCGGGCACAGGGTTGCAGCACCGCGCCACCCTCACGAGCATGTCGTCGAACCCATCGACGTGAACACCGGACTCGCGCCGCTTGCGGCGGGTGCGGTTCTGCAGCGAAGGGGCAGCCAGTTGTTGTTCGGTGTCGGGGCTACGCAGCTCGCGTCCCAGACGCTGGGCCACCGACTTGGGCGACAGGTGTTTTTTGCCGATCGCGACCAGGATCGACTCGAGATCCGAGTACCCGAGCTGTTCACCGATGGCCAACAGGGCCGCACTGCCCAGGGTGGCGTTGGTTGGCAGGTTGGCGCGACGCAAAGCGTCGAGCAGCGCTTCGCGCCCCGATTCGATGGCGTCGTCACGACGCTCACGGGCGAACCATTGGCGGATCTTGTTGCGCGCCCGCGGCGTGACCACCATCGACACCCAGTCGAGGGATGGGCCGGCGGCATCGAGCTTGGAGGTGAAGATCTCGACCGTGTCGCCCGACTCGAGCGGGCGGTCGAGGGGCACCAGGCGTCCGTTGACCTTGGCACCGATGGTGGTGTGGCCCACGTCGGTGTGGATCGAGTAGGCGAAGTCGATGGGCGATGCACCAATCGGCAGGGTGACCACGTCGCCCTTCGGTGTGAAAACGAACACCTCGTCGTGTTCGAGATCGCCCCTGAGACTCTCCATGAACTCGTCTGGATCTGCGGTCTCTGACTGCCAGTCGAGCATGCGATCGAGCCAGGGCATGTCCTTGTCGTCGCCGCTCTTGTAACGCCAGTGAGCCGCAACACCGAACTCGGCCAGCTGGTGTTGCTCTTCGGTGCGGATCTGCACCTCGATGATGGCGCCTCCCGGCCCCACCACCGTGGTGTGCAGCGACTGGTAGAGGTTGAACTTGGGCATCGCGATGTA